>NZ_QUGN01000040.1:0-27477 GCF_003479085.1 Clostridium sp. AF19-22AC
AACTCCACAATGGCAAACAGGGCTTTGCCCTAACAAAAAAAGAGATTGCCACCTCGAATTCCAAGTGACAATCTCCATCATTACATGTTACATTCTACGATTATTATATTCTATCTTTTCCGTCTTCGGATACGGATTACTATAAAGAAAGCGCCAAGTAAGGCAGCACTCATAATTACAACTGGAATCCATGCTCTTGTATCGTCCCCTGTCTTCGGTGCATCCAGCGGCGGAGTTCCTGGTTTTCTAGTATTTTCAACCTCTTCTGTTACTTCAATGATTTTGGTTTCATCATCCTGATATTCAAATACCACCTCCACCTCCTCTGTGTTTGCTTCATAGCCTTCTAACGGTTTCGTTTCCACAAGAACATATACAATCGGTTCTACATATTTGCCCTCTTCATAAACTGCAATCGGCAGTTCTTCACTCTTTGCAGTTCCATCCTCGCCGGTCACCAGTGTCCCAACTACTTCCCCAGTAGCTTTATTGCGGAGCTCAAATTCTACGCCTGCAAGCGGTGCTTTATTTTCCGCATCTGCCTTCTGAATCAGGAGCTGACCGGATGGACGTTCATCTTTCATCTCTACTTTCTGAATTTCCCCTGTTTCTTCGACAACGAAAGGAACATCGGATACAACAAGATATCCTTCCGGGGCTGCCTCTTCATGCAGGATGTATTCGCCCGGTTCTAACGCATACACTTTATGCGGTTCTTTTGTGGAAACCCATTCTTCCACTATTTCCCCGTCCTTATTAAGGATTTGAAGTTTTGCCCCTTCCACTTCCTTTTCATCTGTGATGTCAGTTTTTGTAATTTCTACAACTGTCGGCTGATTTTCAATTTCTTTTGCAAGGGAAATCACCTCCAGCTCCGGATTCTGATAAGTTGCGTCAAAGGACCATGTTTCTTCTGTTTTCAGATACCCCGGTGCTGCTTCCAACTCTTTCACCATATATTTTCCATGCGGAAGGTCAATGTCAAATCGGAGGGTTCCATCTTCTGCCGATTCTGCTTTCGCAAGAAATTCTCCTGCCTTTACAATCACTTCCCCTGTGAGGTCTAAAATATCTTCCTCTGCATACAGCCCAAATACGGCACCCTGTACCGGTTCTTTCGTTTCCTTAGATTGTTTGGTAAGGACAAGTTCTATTTTCTGGCGTTTATTTTCAAGTTCCATAGAAACATAATCTACCGCTACTTCCTGTCCCTGATATTTGATTTCAAATTCTTTTGCTTCAGGATCCAGAACAAAATGATGATTTCCAACATCCGTTTCCTTCAGATAATAGGAACCAATCGGAAGATTATGGAGTGATACGCTGCCATCTTCTCCGGTCACAAGTTCCGCCACAAGCCCGTCTTTTTCATACAATACTTTCCGGTTACCTGCTTCATCTTTCTGTCCGTCCGGTGTATAAATGGTCTCCTTTGCATAAACTTCAAAGGTCACTCCCTCTGCCCCTTTGTTCTCATACTGGAACATATAGCCGCTGTCTTCTTCTATAACTTCCTCTTTGCCGAAAAATTCAATGATAGAATTTATTGTGCCTGCTATGCCATTTTTCATTTTTGTAAGAAGGGAATCTTCCACATTCTTAGCACCCACAATATCTTCTCCTGTTTTCTTGATGGTCAGACTGCCTACTGCTTCATCGTTTTGCTGTCGAACTACGACAATATATTTTCCGGTTTCTTCCTCTACTTCATAAGCTGTTTCGGAATTCACAGTGATCGTAATGAAATCGCGTTTTGCATCTTCATAAGCGCCTGTCTGTGACAACTGGTTTAATGGAATATCGCTCTCTCCGTCTTTCAACGCCATTTCATACCCTGGCTGTACATATAAATCAGGAGCTTTTACTTCTTCTATGCGGTAAGTTCCCATCTTTAGCTGCTCCGGTGTCATAAGATAACCTTCGTCATTCGTTTCAAATACATCCAGTTCCTTTTCTTCCGGATAGCGCACCTTCATTGTCACATATTCTTTCTTTTTCACATCATAGATTTTATATTGTGCGTGATTATTTAATACCGGAAGATGTGTCTGTGCATCTTCCTTGATAATCTTAAGGAAAAACTGGATTGGTCTATCATCAAAAACACGCCATGGCTGCGGTTCCCTGCTATCTTCGGAAATGGTTACGAGGAATGGATTGATGGTCTGGAGATTTTCTGGAGTTGTAGATTCAAAAACCACATATTTTCCATATGGAAGTTCTGGAGAACGTACAAATCCTTTCTTGTCTGTAAACAGTTCTTCCACCGAAACTTTCTTACCATTCTCGTAATAATGTGCCGTTTCATCTTCTGAATAGTCATATCCGATAAAATCCTCTGCTCTGAAAGCATTTCCTTCCGATGGTTTCAGGCTTCCATCTTTCACACCTTTTAAATCCTGAATAAGGAATACCTTAAATCCGGCTCCTTCCAACAACTCCGTCTCTGTCTGGTTGCCATCCTCAGAAATCTTAATTAATTCAAAAGCCTGTTTTTTTACCGTTTCTTTTACCGTTACATTCCGGTGTACAATAGCAACCTCCTGTCCTTCATAGCCAACTTCTACCGGATATGCTGTTTCATCCAGCAGGTATCCTTCTCCCGGCGAAATTTCTTTTACATAATAATTCCCCAGATACAGGTTGGTAAAGTCCGCCTTTCCGTCTTGAATGGTATCCTGGGCTACCAGCTCGTCCTTTTTATGGACATCTTCTGACTTCCCGTTCGGATGCCGGATATCTTCAGCTGCATACAGTCCATATACAGCGCCATCCAGATTAGCATCTCCCTGGCTGATATATTCTTCCGCATCTTTGTCTATCTTGAAGACATGGACTTCCCCACGCACTTCTTTATTGGAAAATGTGTGTGTAAATTCGTAAGTATACGTTGTGTCGTTCTCATACTCAAACAGGAAGTCATAACGGTCCGTACTCATATAATAAAATTCCGGTGCCTGAATCTCTTTCAGATAGTAACGGAAATTAATCGGAAGATCCGCTTGGAACGCTGCCACTCCGTCTTTATCAGATGTAACGCTCTCGATTAAGGTATCTTTCTTCACAACAACGGCTCCGGTTGCATTGGTAATGTCTTCCCCTGCATACAGTCCAAATACAGCGCCCTCTAAAGTCACCTTGTCATTTTCAGACTGTTTCACTGCCTGCACCTTTACTCCCGGTCTGGCATTCACATAAGCAGCTTCCTCCTGCACCAGTTCTACCGTCTGTCCGGCATAAGAAAGGGTTACAAATTGTGTACGATCTGCCTCAGTCTTTCCAATGGTAAGGTCTGCCGGTGCTTTCTGTTCCACGATCTTATACTTTCCTAAGTGCAATTCCTTGCTTGTGATGCTTCCGTCTGCCTTTGTTGTCAGCTTGTCCACCAGCTCGCCGGACTGATAGATCGGTGTCTTCTGATCCTGGCTTACAATGTTTTCTGCTGCGTAGATAAAATAACTTGCCTCTCCAAACGGTGCAGACTGATACTGGAACGTAAGATGCCCTTCTTTTCCGGATACGGAAGAAAGCACCTCACCGCTCTTTCGGATTGTGATTTTTCCTTTCTGCTCCTCATTTGTCACCGTCTGGCTCTGGGTTTTCCCTGCCTCCAGTTTCACATTGAAAGATGAAGTATTCAGCTTATATCCCTGGGGAACAGAAATCTCTTTTAAATATACCGTATCCTGTGTCTTCGGGATATCTACCTGTGTTTCCCCCTTTTCATTGGTTGCCGGCATCTTGGTAATCAGTTTGGTACACTCTTTATCACTGTAAATTCCAAAGACGGCACCGGCAAGGGCTGTGTTGGTTACGTTATCCTTTTTCACGACCTTGACTTTTGCATAATCCATCCATTTTACCTGAAAGCTGACAGAATCACTTTCCTCTTCAAAGAATGTGCCATAGCCAATATCCTGCGTGGTTCCCCCCGTAGAAACAACTAAAGTTTTCCACTGTGTTCCCATCTGCCCTGCCAGGGAACCTGAATTCCAAGTTCCGGTTACTGTCATCGGAGCGCTGAAATAGAACTTTGTACCGCCAGAAATTTTCACACTGCCTGTTTTCGTGGTATCACCGCTATGATAAGTCACATTCTCCGGCAAATTCAGCGTAATATAGTTTCTGTGATCGCCTTTTAAATGGAATTCTTTTGTACGTTGCTCCCCATTGCTTTCATATGCGGCAGCCGAAGTCGGAGAAAGATCGATTGCAGCTTTTGGAGGTGCCTCCAAACCATTTAAATACTGGATGTAATCCCATAATCCTGACGACTGGATGTTTTCAAATGTACAGCCATAAAAACCGTCTGTTCCGCAATATGCATAGGATGCCGCAATGTGTGTGAAGATATATTTCAGTTTCCAGTCAAACCCCGGCATATAACTGTCTGTAATATCTCCCGGTCCTCCATATCCATAATAGAGGACTTTCTGTAAAGCCAGATTGCTTTCAAATATGTTTGCAACATAATCACTGGATGGCGGTGAAGTCTTTGCCGATTCCAGACAATATGCTACATGCCCATTTACCGTAAAATAGGTTGTAGAATAATTCCCCAAACTAGATGGATACGGAAGTCTTTCCCCCACTACCAGATTGGCGTTGATCGACCTGTTTTTTGCCATGCTTTCCGGCACAACTGATAAAAAAGCAGCATTATCCGGAGATACATCCAGTTTCAAATGCTCTGTGTTTTCCGGTACCTCCGGCGCCTCTGTCAGGACGGGTTCCGGCTCAGGATCACTTTCCTCCGTATCCTCTTTGTTCCCTTTCTGTCCATGATCTGCCCCTTTGCTCTCAGCCTCACGAGGCTTAACTACGATCTTACGTGTCACTTCATAACTATCACCTTTTTCCGGTGTAATCAGATAGGTACTCAGGTAAGTGCCCGGACGGTCCGCAAAAAATCCTTGTCCGTCTTCACTGACAACATCTTTCAATACAGCCTTTTCGCCCTTTTTCAAAGAAAGACCTGTAAAATCTTTTTCGATTTCAAATGTTTCTCCCTGCTCAATCGTCAGGGTTTCGGCGGTGATCTGTTCCTCTCCCTCATCGCCTTTTTCCTCCTTTGTTACATTTGTCTCTGATTCTGCTATTCTGCCTTTTGATGCCGCAAATACAGCATTCCCAGACGGAATAAGTGCAGAACAGGATAAAAGAAAAGCCAGCGTTCCCGCCAGCCATCTGTGTTTTCTATGTTTCAATTGCAACGCTCCTTTCCTGTTGGTTTTTGAGTGTGATTGTGTATTCTTATTTCCCCGAATCTTATGTAGGGCGTTCCCGTATGTGCATATGCTTCATCTCCTTTCCTCTGGCTCATAAATCAGGCCATAAAAAAACGGAACTGCACTCTTACAGTTCCGCTTTTTTATCACCTGATTGTTTTGGGACGTATCATGAATCTGCCAGTTTTACTTTGCATCGTTTCATATAACACGCAATCCCATATTTTAAAATTTTATCCACTCCGTTCTCCCGGAGTTCTTCATCATATTTCTTTTCCTCTATCTGCTGTAGTGCCTGTTCACAAGCCTGATCAAGATTTCCGTCATTGGCATACTTAACTTCGATAAGAATAACCGTTTCACTGTTTTCAGTTTCAACGAGAATATCGCTGTATCCTTCGCCACTTTCCTGATTGGACGATACGTACCATTCTTCCTTCACGCCCAGGATTCCAAGCAGTATCCCATGATAAAAGTTCTCCTTGCTTGCTTTTCTCACAAACGTATCCCGGATACTGATGGTCTTTTTCAGGTAGCTTTCAAAAATGTCTCCTACCTTCGTTTCCTCACCGTTTTTCAGGGCATCACAGAATCGGCTTAATGTATCGCCGTCCTTTGCAACGCTCTCTTTAAAGTATTCCATGATCTGTGTTTCAAAAATATCCCGGATTTCCAGATTCGGTATCGCAAGTTTATACCGTTTTGCATCAACCCTTCCACGCTGTGTTAAATATCCCGTCATAAACAACAGGCTCCAGACGTTCTCTAACGACTGATACATTTCCGGATAGACAAGCTCCTGATGAATCTCTTTTATGATTTCCTCTCCGGCAAGCAGAGTTTCAATCTCACGCTTGGTTTTAAAATTACCGGACATTTGAATGAATTTCTTGACGGCATCATTACTGCTGGTGTTGATCCAATAATTTTCCGGAAAAGAATCCGCATGGTCTTTTAATTTATCACAGTAATTCAATACATCCCAGGGGCAGTACACTTCCACGCTGCCAAACTGATACCCGTCATACCAGTTCTTTACTTCTTCATAATGATCCTCGATTTCATAATACTTCAGCATTTCTCTTACTTCCGTATCTGTAAAACCGAAATATTCATCATACCGTTCATCTGTAATGGACAATACTTTCAGGTTATTAAGCCCCGTAAAGATACTTTCTTTTGAAATACGCATGCATCCTGTCATCACTGCAAATTTCAAGCTGTCATTCGTTTTCAATGCCTGTTCCAATAAACTACGGATTAAAAAGATCATCTGATCATAATACCCGTTTTCAAATGCTTTTGCTAATGGAACATCATACTCATCAATCAAAAGAACTACTTTTGTTCCATAATGTTTCTCCAATAATTCCGATAATATTTTCAATCCACCGCAAAATGCAGCCTCACTCATATTATTATTCAAAAGTTCCTTATATTCTAACTTGTCATAATCACTTAAGGCATCACTCCCCAAAAGAAACTGAACATTACGGGCTACTTTTTTCATGATTCGAACTGCAAAATCAAATGCATCCTCATAAGTGGCGGCATTGATTCCTTTCAGGGAAATGGAAATAACCGGATATTTCCCCATATACTCTTTACACAATTTTGTATCTTTTGAAATTTCCAATCCCTCAAAGATACTTTGGTCTCTCTCTATGGAAAAAAAGTGTTCCAACATACTCATATTTAAGGTTTTCCCAAAGCGTCTTGGTCTGGTAAAAAGATTCACCATTCCACCGTTACGGATCAGTTCTGAAATCAGCCCCGTCTTATCCACATAATAATAGTTATCGTTAATAATCTGCTCAAAATTTTCCAATCCCACCGGAAGGCGTTTTTTTTCTTTAACCATATCATTCACACTCCTTCTCTATTAGTTATATTATAACAAAGATACGCCCAAAAACCTATACCTAACTTTTTTCATAATTCCCGTAATTCCCAGTCGTCAATGCCTTTGTAATTCTCCTCCCAGTAACCTTCGTCATCTGTATCCCAAACCGCACGCTTACAGATCAAACCCAGTTTTTCACAAATCTCATAGAGTTTCAGACATCCTTTCCGGATATGATCCCGTTTTTCTCTCTTCTTCGGACATTCATGACTGCTGCCCTCACAGTCTGCACAGGCTTCGCTGTAAGCGCGATCACAATGAAGACGTATACATTTGTCCATATCATTTGCTTCAATGACTACTTTTACTCCATGAGCTTTTAACCGGTTCAGCGCCAGTTCCAATTCTTTATAAGCGGACACACCCGGATTTCCGAGATAAGGATGTCCGGTTCTCTGGTAAGCTGCTTCTGCTTTCAAAACACCTTCCGTCACGTAAATCACCGGACTGTTCAGGACACCGGAAAAACTTACCGGACTTCCAGGAGAACATCCCTTTTCCATCTTCGCACTGCTGAGCCATACATATTTCCGTTTCTGATAAGGTACATCCAAACGGATCTGGAACGCAATGAGCAGTCCCTCATCACTCCACACCGGACAGAGATAGCCGTTATTCTTCTGATAAAAGGCAATTTCCCAGTCACCATGATAATTCATGAAAAAACCGGGCACGCCCTCCAGCCTGCAACCACGTTTCAGTAATTTTCTGGCGATTGCGACAGATTCTTCAGCACAGGTACTTTTATACCCCAAGGCTTCCATATTTGCAACTTCCGTTTCTGTAAGCCCCCTGCTTAACAAATCTTTTCTATGTTGAGGCGATAGCTGCAGCAAGGTTAGAAGTTCCCGGTACGTATGATCCCGTCGCTTATAATCTACAGGTTTTGCCAGGGACTCTTTCTGCTTCTTTTTCCGGCATTGAATTTCCAGTCTCTTTTCCATCTGTTCACCTGCACCCAAATCCAGCTTCTTCTGTATTTCATGGTAAGCTTTTTTATAACAGTCAGAACCATATAGCCCTGTCAATTCTACATATAGTGTAAGCATATTTCCTGCTGCATCACAATGGAAGCAATGATAGACGTTTGCCAGTTCGCCATCTTTGTATACAACAAAATTACACTTCCCCCTCCTGTCTCCGCAAAACGGGCAGACCACATTATAGGAAGCGTCATCACCGCCGGAAAGTCGCTCGATTCCTAAAAGGTTTCCCACATCTGTAATCGTAAATGATGTCATATCCTCTACCTCAAAAGAACATGGTCCCACAGGAGAACCATGTTCATACAAACTCATTATGCAGCCTTTAATTCTTCGGATTCACTTTGATAATCCAGAAGTGTTTTTGCCGCTTTTACCAGCTCTTTATTCGGACCTTTATACTTATTGGCAATCCATTTCAAAGTTTCAGTACCCTTGACTCCGGCTTCCAAAACCTGTTCCATCGTCTTGCCCTTAAACACGCCAAAGTCACACACGAATTTCTTTGCCGCCTCTACTTCGGAATCTGATGTTTCTTCTTCCAGTTCGCCTTGAAGTTCTTCCATAAAGTCAGCATCTTCTTCAAATGGAACTTCTTCTGCATTGACAGGAATAAATCCATCCGCATCCTCAGGTTTGTCCGCCAAAGCTGCCTCTTCTGTGTGCAGTTTTTCTCCTCCTTCAGATGTTGCAACTTCTTTCTTCTCCTCAGATTTCGTTACATGCTCTGCTTGCTTTTCCTCAGATTTCGTTACATGCTCTGCCTGCTTTTCCCAGACTGCCGTATCTTTCTCTGTCTTTTCCGTCACTCTAGTCACCGGAGTGTTCCCCAGCAGAGTTTTCATTTCCTTACTTTTCCCGGAGGATACCGCCGGATTCTTTTTGTCTTCTGCTGTCCCTTTCTTACTTTCTGAACTTTTTACCGCCTTATTTGTTTCCTTTTCTCTTTTGTGAGTTTCTTTCGCCGGCCTATCCGCAGCATTTGTGTCCTGTTCCACATCATGCTTTGTGTAATCAGGATCTTCCTGCTCGCTTCCAACCTGACGGATACAGAATTTATTGCGGAAATAGTATTTCAGTCCATAAGTCAATGCAGTACCATGTGCCTTATCCGGAATCTCGTTTGTTCCGGTAATATGGATTGTCGCATGTCTGCATTCCTCCGGCCGGTCCGCATTTGTCCAGCTAAGCTCTACGTCTGCTTCATATCTCCAAAAGTCATCTTTATCTAATACAAGATATGTCGGATGCCCCTCTTTGTCATACTGGGTAGGTATTTCACGCACAATATCAAAGTTCACGCCATATTTATTTAATGCCGGTGTCATTGCCTCGTAAATATCATCCAGTGTGGAAAAATCATACTCCGCCTCATCATTGTAAAATTTTTTTAAAAGAGTTGGCATTTTCCTTCTGATTCTTAACATTTTCTGTTCCAGATTTAAATATTGATAATTTTTCATTAATTCGTTTCCTCCTGTTTCTGCTAATTTTATGCTGTTTTCTTCTTTGTATCTTCATAAAGAAGCTCTCTGCCGCATGACACACTCTGTATATCTTCTATCCGGAATTCTGCTGCCTTTCCAAAGACACGATATAAAGCTCCCCTGTCTTTTGGGACAAGGCTCTTAACAGCGTAACATCCTTTGGGATTACATATATCCACCGCTCGCACATTTGTATGAATCACCTTCCCATTCCGACAAAGGACTATCTTTACTGTCCTGCTATTGTTTCCTTCAAGTGCCTGTATCAGACGTTTGATTTTATGGATACGGTCATTCGGAGTATTTAAAATTTCCCTGAATTCATCCCGCACGCAGCCGAAAAGAATTCGCTGCTGCGAAATATACGCAATATTCCGTTTGATCCACCGCTTTGCAATCTTTTCCACCACCTGCTCTCCATATTCCAAGAACAGCAAATACATGGTATCGGAAAAAGATGTCTCCAAAGAAATCTTCGGTACGAATTTGATATCAGCAAGATTCCTGCCCTGCAGATAATAGTTCTCTGCACGCTCTCTGATTTCACTACGGACCACCAGCGGAATCAAACTCTTGGTATCAAGCCCGGATTGAAATAGGAACTCCTGCCAATGCATTTCCAGTATTTCATCAGCTTTCTGGCTGGCTCGTTCCTCTGCTGCTCTCCTGATGTCTGTTCTACATGGAAAACCTATTTCTTCCGGAAGGCCAAGTAATACAGCAAGTTCCATATCCACGTCATACAGATTGTAATTTTTTCTGACAAACAATCCCGCAAATTTCAGATCATGCCCGGGCACAAGATTTTTTCCTGCCCCTTTCTGGAGATACAGATAGATAAAATTTCCCTGCCTCATTTTTACCACCGTATCGTTCTGGTGTTCCCATATATTGCTTTTCTCTGCTTCATTCAGCCATGCAAAAAAAGGTTTGGTATAAACTCCGGACAGCACCCATACAGGCAGCATTTCAGATTCTGCCTTTTTCAGTTTCATAACGAAATCTCTCCCGGTATGTCATAGTCATGCCAGCGTACATTCATGCACCTTGCGATTTTTTCTTCCATTTTTACAAGATTGGATGGGCTGCTGCCGCTTTTCCTTGCAAAAAAAAGTGCCTCGCAAAGCCCGCAGTAAATTTCGTAAGCACTACATGGCTGTTCACCGAAGTTTGTCTTGAAACGTTCTACCGTCTCCGCAATCAGCTTTTTCCCAAAACTTTGTTTCTTCATGACTTCTGAGAGGGCATTCACCGGATACCGGATACGGATATCACACAGCTTTCCTATGTCCCTTAGTTTCTGTTTGTAATACTGGAAAATGGATTCCATATTTTCACTAAATTCTTCTAATCCCTGTTTATGCCGATGCTTTGTACGCAGCGCTTCCCCTAAGACAATCGTAAAGTCTCCATCTAAAATGGAATAGAAAATATTTGCTCCCGATGCTCCCACATCAGAACTCACAATGCGGATAAATGTCTGAAGGTTTCCAAAAGGTTTTTTCCCATGTTCCTCCATCAGATCTGCATAGGCTTTCGTCATCTTTTGATCGACAATCTTCCAAGTGATCTGTGCCATATTGTGGTCTGCATAACCATAAATAAACTCGCCATTACGATCACCACTGATATATGCTGACGCAACCATAAAGAGTTTCGGCATGGAGATAATCGCATAATCTGCTTCATCACCGGAGAGTACTCCCCTTACCTTACCTTCTGAAATCCGCAGAAGCGCATCCCCTTTCGCAACCTGCAGGCATTCATTAAGAATATCCGCCAGCACCGATTTTTTGACATCCATAAGTGCCGTTCCCTTAATTCTTGCGCGGTCTTTCAGTGTACTGACTGCCGTTTTTCCCAAGGGATACATTCCTTCCGGAAACTGTAACAGTAATCCGGAATGCTTCTTTGTATCTGCCAGTAAGTCCTTCATATCGACACCTTCCATATCCGGCACAAGTACTTCATGGCCGGAAACTGTCAGGACGCTCAAGCTTCGTGACGGTATACGGATCCATTTTGCTCTTTCATCAATTTCCTCCAGATACTCATGGAAACTTAATTCATCTTTAAATTCCTTTCCAAATTCATCATAATAATACATACTGCTCCTTTCTGAGATTCTTCTTATTTCAAAATTCCAGCCACCATCAGGATATTTTGGATTCTTCCGTTTTCAATCTCAAAAAGATAACCATCCTTGCCCATTTCCGTTAATGTCATAAGATCCAGCTCATTGATACCGTCCCACATTACTTTGATTGTCTGCATATTGTTCCTCCTTTTCTTTTGCTTTTCTCTGCGCCATCATACCCTGTCCTGGGGTATTTCTTTTCTGCACAGCCTGACGCTGCCTGTACTTCTTGTTACTTTCATTCGTCATCCTCCTTTCTGAAAAATGGACACAAAAAAAGACACAAAAAGATTCTTTTACTTTTTGTATCTTCCTTATAGACAGTGTCCTTTTTTAAGTGTGTTTACACTTCAACTTTAACTTCCGGTTCTGCCGGAACAAAAAATTAAAAACTCTGCCTGTTCTTAGCTTGAACCTGCATAAATTTTAATTCAATCTAAGATTAGCACAATATATAGTCATTGTCAACTTATTCAATCTATATATTCACGACAAACGTATGAATGGTTACTGTTCACAGAAAATTCACTCATATGTTTGTCGTGAATCTACATTTAAGTTATAAACCTTTTACTCATGTACATTCCAAAATATAAATCTATTCTGCTGTAACATGCTCTAAACCAGTACATATAACTGCAATGTTTTTAGTGGTTTCATAATATTTTATTTCTATACTCTTCGACTTCTTGCTTGTATAACTCATTATAAACAGAACAGCTTTTCAACAACTCCATATGATTTCCCATACCAACTATTTTTCCTTCATCTATAACAATAATTTTTGTGGCATTTTTTGCTATTTTTACACGATGTGTAATATAAATGGCAATTTTTTCTTTACTTACTTCAAAAAAGCTGTTAAAAATTTTTAATTCTGCTGTTGCATCCAAAGCAGAACTAGGCTCGTCTAACAAGTATATATCTGCGTCTTTATAATATACCCTAGATAAGGCTATTTTTTGCCATTGACCACCAGACAACTGACTGCCATTATCAAACCAATTACCCAGTATTCGATCTAAAGAATATTTTTCTTCTTGAAGCAAAAAATCCACATTTGCCTTATTTAATGCAGCTTTAACGTTTTCATCAGTACTATCACGTCTAATATCTCCAAGTATTACATTTTCTCTTAATGATCCTTCATACTTCAAAAAGTCTTGAAATAATACAGAAGTTCTCTCTCTATATTCTTCAATACTATATTTCTCTATCGGCTTATCATTTATTAAAACTTCTCCTCTTTTAGGATAATACAGCCCACACAAGATTTTAAATAACGTGCTTTTTCCAGAACCATTTTTTCCAACTATAGCAATTTGATCATTATTACCAATTGTTAAAGAAATATTTTTCAGTACATTTTTAAGTTCTGGATAATCGAAACATACATTTCTCAACTCTATTTTATTTATTTTTTCAATCTTTAGAAGATCCTTCCTTATTTTTTCTTCTCCCTCAGAATCTTCAATGAAATCTTTTAACATTCTCATATATAAATTTGAATTATAAATGGAATATATGCCTGCTGCAACTGTATTTGTAGATGTTTCTATCATCGTAATAGCATTTAAGTAAGCCATCACTGTGCCTATCATAATTTCCCCTGCATAAGCCCCACTAATAGCTACTACCATAATAAATAAGCTAAACAAATCTTGAATAAGACCTATAATCAAGTTAAGAATGGTTTTATATTTTTCTATAGTATTTTCTTGCTTTATGAACAAAGAACTGATGGTTTTATATTTTTCTATAAAATAATCTTTCAAATTATACGATTTTACTTCTTTAAACGCAGTATCATGTGTCAAAAGATATGAATAATACCAGGCTTCTCGCTCCTTATTACTTCTACTATATTTCATCATAAATTCCTTATTCCCAATAATAATTTGTCCTACAAACATACTTAAAGAGATGATGATAAGTGCCACTTCAATCTTCCAATTCCATGATATGATCAAAATAGAAGCTGATATAAGAGAAACTATACTAGAAAAAATATTCATAATTGCTTGCAATGTCTGATAAGGTTTAATTGCTATTTCCTGCTCTAATCTCGTGATAACATCATATGTTTCAGTCCGTTCTAACATTTCCAATGATAATTTACCACACTTTTCAATTAGAATTTTGTTGATACCATATTGAGTAATATTATTAAGCTTATTCAAATTATAATTACTTAAATTTTGAAAAAAATTTTGAATGACAGAAATAGCAAAATACAAAATCACTAATTGTAGTATAATATTCAATGGTTTTTCCATTAGTTGCAATTCATTAATCAACCTTTGATTAATTACCAAAACAATAAATGGAAGAAATCCACTTAAGCTCGAAATAGTTACCGTAAAAAGAAAATTCTTTAGACTTATTCTGCATATCAACTTCAAAGTATATATAAACAAAATATAGTATTCCTTTATTTTCACAAACATACGACACACCTCTTAAATAAAATCGGGGCATAGCAAAATCTCATACTTGAGTTGCTATACCCCTTTTTCAGCTAACTTACGCTGATGCTCTGATAGTCGTAACAGATTTTACTCTATTTCCTGTACGATATTCACCAGCTGAACCGCAGCCACATCCGCAATGCAGACAACTATCATTATTGCCTCTGTATCCTGCGTATCCAGATGTACAAGTACATGCTCTCGGCTGTATTCCACTACCAGGCTCTCTTCCCATTGGATTTACAAACTTCATACCGACACCTCCTTTCCGTATTACTAAACACATTTATGTAAAAAATGTATTTTCCCTATTTGAATACTTTTTGATTATATTCTAATAATCGTTCTGGATTTTCTTCCAAGATGGTATGATATCTTACTAAATTATTCTCTAAATATATTCTTTCACTTCTACATGAATTGTGCCGATAAGCAAAATGAGTTCCGTTTTGATCAAAGCAGTTAACATAGCACATGGAACACAAATTAACAGCCCAACACTCTCCACAATACTTCTTTGCTTCTTGAATGAAACTATCTACATACAGTTCTTTAATTCTATCTTTATAAAAACCTTCATTCACATTTCCAATACTAGGAATATTCCCAACTTTTTCACAAAGTAAAAATTCTCCTGAAACTGTTACATATATTCTTCGTTCTCCTGGAACACAACAACCATTCATTCCATAATTTTTCACAGGCTTATCTGACAAAAGTCTTTGATGTATAATTGAAATTCCCTTATCAATCACGCTATCCGAAAATAGTGGCTTTTCTCTTTCTTCATGCTCCTCTCTATAGTGATTTTCCCAATCATCTAAAGGATCATATGCACTTTTTACATATCTAAATTCCTCTTTACTCTGTGGAAGATAATACTCGCTATCCTCTGGTCCTCTATCTACAGATGAAGTTAATACTCCTATATTATCGGGAATCCATTCTGCATTATCCAAAAATTCTTGTATCCTGTTGTACTTGTTTTCATAATCCGGTTCAGACACAACCATATTAAAGCTTATTTTAGATTCCTTTTTCCACCGTTTCTCTGCTTCAAGAAGTTTCTTAATGCCTTGAACCGTCTTTGTATAACTACCTTTTCCGTCTACCATAATCCTATTAGCATCATGTAATTCTTCAGGTCCATCCAAACTAACAATTATGTTAAAATCATGGCGCATTAAGAAATCTGCAATTTCATCAGAAACTAAAGTAGCATTCGTAGTCATCGCAAATGTCATTTTCCCATTGAATACATCTAACGCATATTCTGCGGCTTGTTTTATTAGAGGAAAATTCATTAAAGGTTCTCCTCCATAAAATCCAATATGAGTTTCTTCCGCCTTATCCGAATGTAATTTTAAGAAATCAATAGCTTTTTTAGCTGTTTCCCAATCCATATCTTTATGACCAAACTCTCTATATTCTGGATGAGATGGATTATAGATACAGTATTTACATCGCAAATTACACTTTTCTGTAACTTCTAATGTTACATTTTGTACTCTATGATCTAAAGCCTCATCCAAATCCGTAACAGCTTCTCCAGTTAGAGTTTCTACTTTATTGGCTGAAAGAATATGTTCTGTTTTTATAGCTTCCTGAATTTCTTCAATGCCTTGAATCAACTCGCTGCTATCCATAGAAAGTTGTAATAGTTCTGTAACATCATCACTTTCCAGTAATGTTGTTAAAATCTCATATACTGTTTTTCTTATCTGTGCTACTTTCCCTGTTCCTGCATCCAGAAAATAATAATTCTTCTTTGTTTGAAAAGTTTTTCCAAGTCTTCCCGGTCGTCCATATTCGCATATAGCATCGTAAAACTTCACTACTACTTCTTCTGTACTCATACAATCTTCTCCCTTCCTAGCCTACTCGATGCCTACAATATGAATATACTGAAAGCATCAAAAACACAATCAATTCAACAACCGCTCCTCCAATAATCATATATGGTGTCCAAACACCAGCATTACCCATTGGCAAGAAATTAATATCAACCAATTGATATAAAAGACTATTTTGCATTCCAATACCCGATGAAGGTAAAATATAAACAAGCCATGATGTTCCTACTACAGCATATACAATAGTTGGCAATAGTGCTGTTACTACCGAAATTAGTATTGCTGTCAAAGATGTTCGGGCTTTAGCTGAGATAAATAGAGTAAGGGCAACTGTACACAAGATAGATAACAATCCTCCCAATACCACTGCTACTTGTAATTGACCAAGGTTTAGCGAAACTAATCCCACGGCTGAAAACAGCATTTGTATTGATGTATTTAAACATTCCAACCCGAAATTATAATTTAGTATTCCTATTTGGATTAACATACACACTAAATAGTATAGTATTATAATAAAAAACAATGCTAATATCTTATATACTACAAATGGTATCCGTCCAAATTTTGTGCATCGCAAAATACAGTCAGATCCATTTTGATATCCTTCTGCAAAAGTAGGAGCAGCGATAGACACGCACAATACCAATAGTATCAAAATATTTAATGTAATATAATCAAATGCATCACGTGAATACCCTCCATATAATGAAAAAGGCATTTCTACTTTTTCATACATTTCAGATGCAGTATCTATAATTTTTTTATTACCATCATATTCTAAAGAAATTACATCTTCTAAATGTGATTTTGCCTTATTATAAAAATCATCACTTTTCTCTATTGGAATATCTTTTAACTCACTACCTACGCCAGTCTGAGGATCTGCAAATACTTCGGGCATTTTAGATAATAATGGCTTAATTGGAGATATTGATTCCGTATATACTGTTAATGGAAATTTTTCGTTATCCTCTGTAATATTCCCATTTTCTTTTATTACTTTTTGATATGCTGTCAATGCACTTTTTAATTTTTCACCAGTTACTTCCCCATCATATTTTGAACGTATGCTTTTCTTATATTCAATAGCTTTCTTACCTTGTAAACTAATCACCTCACCATTAGCATCTGTATAATTTATGGTTTCATAGGTGATAGGTAATATGCCCATCAAAGTTGACATGATCAGACCAATACCTAAAATAATCAAAGTTCTTCGAGATGATAAAATTCTTTTAAGTTCTACTATAAACATTCTCATTCTATTTCACCTCTCTTTCATACGCTGCCTCTGGAAATAACCACAAATATAAATCTTCTAATCTAGGTTCTTCATTAACGGAATTATCCACCTCTGAATTTGAGGATAAATACCGTATGGAAACCATACCATTCGGTTCATTTTTTTGATTAATAATTCTTAGCTTTCTTTCAAAAACAGCAACTTCCTTTGCAGGAATTAAAGCTGACCACACCTTTCCCTCAATTTGTTTCACTAACTCCTCCGTGGTTCCTACATCAACAATTTTCCCGCCTTTCATAATTGCATTTTGGGTAGAAATATATTCAATATCAGAAACAATATGTGTAGAAATTAAGACTATTCTATCTTGTGAAAACTCTGATATAAAATTGCGAAATCGAATACGTTCTCCTGGATCAAGTCCTGCCGTTGGTTCATCTAGGATTAAAATTTCCGGATTATTAAGCATTGCTTGAGCAATCCCTACTCTCCGACGCATACCACCAGATAATTTAACAATCTTCTTCTTTTTCACATCACTTAAAGTAAGTATATCTAACAATTCCGCTATTTTCTTTCTTGCAACTTTTTTTTCAATTCCTTTATATGCAGCAACATACTCAAGATAATCAACTACTGAAAAATCACTAGAACATCCAAATTCTTGAGGCAAGAAACCTAAAATCTCTCGATATAATTTTCCTAGTTTTTTTATATCTTTCCCGTTATATTTTATCACTCCAGATGATGGACTCATTATGTCTGTAATCATTCGCATCAAAGTCGTTTTTCCAGCTCCATTGGCCCCGAGCAGTCCCCATACCCCTGGGGTAAGTGTTAAATTTACTTTATCTACAGCCTTTTTATCCTTAAATTCTTTTGTAACATTCATAATTTGTAAATTCATCAAATCACCAACCTCCAAACAATATAATTAAGCCTCTATTTGATATAAATCATATCAAATAGAGGCTTCTATGGTTTTAAAACTTTATAGGAATTTTCCTAAGAAAATATTAAGAAGTTATAGTTATTTCCCTAATTTCCTTCATTCCAAAGGGATTTTCACATGAAATACAACCTCATTGTTGCTACTTTCAGCCGTAATATTTCCTCCGTGTAAATTAATAATCTCTTTTGTAATGGAAAGACCTAATCCAGCACCTATATTATTTGATTGTCGGGCACCATCTAAACGATTGAATTTTCCAAAAATTTTTCCTAAATCTTCTTTTGCAATCGTTTTACCCTTATTCTTCATTTTAATATAAAGATTATTGTCACTAATATTGGCTGAAATACAAATTGCTGTTTTAGGAAAACTATATAAAATCGCATTTTTTAATAAATTTGAAAATGCTCTTGACAACTTTTCAGCATCTACATTTGCTATAATTTTGCCCTTCATATCAAGAATCAACTCATTCTTATTCTCTTCTAACATAGGTAAAAATTCATCTTGAAGCTGAAGGAACATATAGTGTATATCTATCTTTGTTTTATTCGCTATAACCTCTCCAGTATTATACTGCGTAATCTCAAAAAACTCATTTACCAAATCTTCTAAATGTTCAGCTCTATCTAACACTCGATGAATATATTCCATACGCTTCGTTTCATCCATATCGGGTATTTCATCCAATAAATTAAGATATCCAATGATTGATGTCAAAGGTGTTCTAATATCATGTGCTAAATATGCTACAATTTCATTTTTCTTATTTTCTTCTGCCTTAGCAGCCTTATTAGCAATCATTACAGACATTTTTATACGATTCATAAAACCTTCCACTTCATTTAAAGGTTCTGGAAGTGCTATTAACGTATCATCTTGTTTATATATCGTTTCAATTCCTGAAACAATCTGATCCAAATATCCACACATTTTGTTCCAATACCATAAAAAAATAATTATATATCCAATTATTATATAAAGTATTCCTATTATATCAATACGCAATAATGCATTCTTTAATAATACGGAAGAAGACTTTGAACCATAAAAATCTATAAATATCAGAATAATCCATCCGGTAAAACTATATGCAATCAGTGTTAAGATCAAGTGTACTTTTAATCTTTTTTTTACTTTCTCAGCCAATTTTATATCCCACCCCCCACACAGTTTTTATATATTTAGGTTTTTGTGTTTTATCACCCAATTTTTCTCGCAAATGTCGTATATGAACTGTAATAGTATTGTTGTTTTTTGCATAGTATTCATTGTTCCAAACTAATTGTAACAATTTCTCTGATTCAATAACCTCTCCCTGCTTTTCTAATAAAACTCTCAATATCGCAAACTCACTCGGAGTTAAAGAAACTAACTTTTTATTCACAAAGCATTCTCTGGATTTAACATTTAATTCTATTCCTACATAAGTTAAAAGAGTTTCTTCTGCTTTTTCTTCTTGGAAATTATATTTTTTATATCTTCTTATCTGTGCTTTTACTCTGGCCATAACTTCTAATGGCAAAAATGGTTTTGTAATATAATCATCTGCCCCCATAGTTAATCCTGTAATCTTGCTACTTTCATCACTTTTGGCTGTTAGCATTATAATGGGAAAATTATGATGTTTTCTAAGTTCACTACATAAATAAAATCCATCTTTACCTGGCAGCATAACATCAATTATTGCTAAATCAAACTTTTTCTTTATACAACTTTCCATAGCTTCTTCCGTTGAACAAGTAGTAATAACATCATATCCCTCATTTTTTAAGTATATTTCTAATAAGTCAGAAATATTTTTATCATCTTCAACCACAAGAATTATTTCACTCATTTATTTCACTCATTTCTTAAAGGATTTATTCAAATATCATTTTATACTCCTCACCATTTCTATGTCAATCTCTATTGTATAAATTGCACGACAAACGTATGAGTAAATTTTTCTGTGAACAAACGCTTACAAAACGTGTAAAAGGCATGCTATATTTTGCAAAAATAGCTACTTGTACTGAGTACTAACATAGAAAAGTATTTTTGAGATCACTCAAGCCGTAAGAATATAGATTTGTTTACAATTTGTTCATCCCTATGTTTGTCGTGTCTATATTGTGCTCAAATTCATTTTTTTAAGAGCCATGACGCAAGATATAGTCACAGCTCTTTTTAAGGTGCTTCTTATGTTTCTTCCGACATGCCTTCCGAATCAGTCAATTCTTCGTCTCCTTGGGAATCTGCCGGATAGATTTCTTTTGCAAGTCCTCTTCCCTGGTCATCTTCCTCTGTCCGGAAGGTAACTGCCTGCCCTGTTTTCAGTTTCCGGAATCCCTCTGTCTGGATTTCGCTGAAATGTGCAAAAAAGTCATTTCCCTTTTCATCTGTGATAAAACCATATCCTCTCCTTGCGCTGAACCATTTGACTGTTCCTGTTTTCTGTGCCATAATCATTTCTCCTTTTCTAATCTTATTATCTCGTGTTGGCGCCACACGAAACAGGGCGGCATGGACTCGAACCATGCCCTGACTCCCCCTTGCCCTACTCAATTTCTTCCGCCCCATAGTAAGAGCCTACATTTAAAGCAGCATCTAACTTTTGGATTCCAAATAGAACCCCCTGCTTTCTTTTGTTAAAATAGAACCGATATTTCTTCCCAATTGTAAACTGATGTTTCTTATCCATCAGTAACACAGTCTGTTTTCCGTCAGAAAGACGGATTCCCACTTTACAGACACGCCCGGGAATGCGTTTTCCCTTTATCTCATACACCGTTCCTTCGATTGTCTCATATTCCTTTTTCTCCCCACACCATAGCAGATGGAACGCATATCCGATTCCAGACAGCCACATAACGACTGACCATGCAATAAAACTTGCTGAATCCATCTGCCTTCCCATATAACTTCCAAGAAAAAGAGCAAGAAAAGACAGAGCGCCTATTTTCAGGGCTCTGTCTGCCAGTACATTGGGAACCTTTGAAAATCCTTCCATGCGCTGATTGATATAATCGGCAATACGTTCCCGTCTGTTCATTTTTTTCTTATGCTTCAATAGTGACCTCCTTTACTGAACGGATAAACAGTATTTTCTTCTGATACAGAAGAGACAGCATTTCCAGTATTTCATTTGGCTGCTCTGTGGTTTCTAAGTAATACCTTACCTCTCCGCATTTTTCTATTTTAAGTAGAAATTGCCGGTACCTTTCTTCCATGGGTTCTTTTTTGAATACTCTTAGTGCTTTCCAAAAAGGTGTGCCACAGGCAAAGCTTTCACAAAACATCAAAAAACGTTCTCCGCTGTTTCTCATCACTCTTGCAACTATCGCATTCTGCAGCAGGTTTTCTGCTGCTTCTTTTTCTGTTTCACATTCACAGAATGTAATCAGTCCCCTAGTGATCAGCCTCCGGAAGCAGAAGTTAAATTCATCCTTTCCTGTTTTCCCATCCAGATCCTTTTCCGGAAATACAGCCTTTAACAACTGTACCATCCTCCCGTAAATCTGTGTTTCTTCCACGAATGACCAAAGCAGCGCATTCCAAATAAAGATTTCCATACCGGATAATATTTTGTTCTCCGTTCCAACCTGTACACAAAACAGCCCTCCCGGATGTTCCATTTTTACCCCCACAGCCGTATACCATCTCATCATGTTGCCCTCCTTACAAAATCCCCAGATTCAAACAGACCTCTAGGATTAGATATACCGCCCCTGCACAAACAAAAAACATCCATCCCTTATGCGATTGTTTCATATCCCACACGGTCTGATATTTTGTACCTACAATCCGGACTTTACCGGGAACTTCCCAGCGAAGTCTTCGATAGAACTCTTTAAATTCTTCATGGCGGTATCCCAAGGACCTGACACAGAAAATCTTCCGCATCTGTTCTTCTCCATTTAACAGAATAAAACTTTTCTGGTTTTCATCTCCATGTACGACCACATAGAACTCAGGGACTCCTCTTCTGCTGCCTTCCACGATCTTTTCAATTTCCTGATAAAAAATACGGCAGGCTTCATACTGTCCATTTTTCTCTGGCTGGTATACTGCCAAAGAGTCTTCATCCAGTTCCAGATAGCACCGTTCCGCTTCCATAATCCGTTGGTTGATTTTCCATGTATAATACAGCAAAAAAATCATTCCAACAATAAGAACTGAAAGAAAATACAGATTTTCCCAATTGCCATACCCATATGAGATGAAAAGAAGTAAAACAACAGATACGATTCCACAAAGTCCTGCCGCCCCCAAATACAGGTCTCTTCGATCCATCAGTTTATAAACATCATCTTCTTTTGCCATCAAACGCATATCATGCCCCCTTTCTTTTCTGATGCCATTCGGCTAATTCATTACATACCCGAATTGTTTCCTCACAGTAATACAGGGAGAACTTTGCAATATGCATGTCTTTTTCCCGAAGGCACAGCTTATTCTGCAGCCAGATATAAGCACTCTTCTTTGTCATGTATCCCTCTTCCAAAAGGGTATTCAACGCGCGGTGTGCTAAAATCCGTTTGTTACGAAGCTGTCCATCCGCCAGTTCCCCTTTCGGCAGAAGTGATTTTTTATGTGCACCCACATATGCATCGCAGTTATCAGGATACCCGTCACACACATAAAGATAACTTTCTGAATCCAAATTGTCACTGCCATACACATAAGATGCCGGGTGCAGCCTTGCCATGCGGCCACAATACGGACACCGTACCCGGATATTTTCCGGTTTCTGTCTTTTCTTTTTCATTAGTACCGCCTCCTGTCAAATGTTTCTTTTAGTTTGCAGGTATTGTAAACAATCTGTTTTCTGTGAGTCAACAGTATCCCTACACTTTTTTTCTTATGCACCACGTTTGATCATACGGGTAATAATGCCTTCTGCCACCTCAAACTTATCGTTAATTCTGGTAACAACAAATCCCACCTCGTCACGTTTTGACGGAAGGCTTGCCATATTACAGGAATGCGCAACTGCATTGACGCCAATATTAAGCCGGATAAAATAAGTTCCTTTATATACATCAGTAATGATACCCACATATTTTCCCTGACGCACACACCGCTTCAGATTATCTTTATTGACATTGGCAGTTGCACTTTTGGCATCTACGGAAATTTCCATTTCTTCCACTGATCGGATATTAATTTGATTCACCATCACGAGTGTAAGATCTCCCACCTGGAATTTCTCACTAGCATCCACCATCCATTCCCATGCCATATCCCTTGCACGCACAGAAACCTCCACGCCGAACACTTCTAACCGGACGACTTTTGGAGCAACTGCAATGACACGTGCTTCCACAATCCTTCCTGGGTACAGCATCGGTTTTTCTTCTTCATCTTCATTGAAATAGAACATCTGACGTTTTTTCAGCATGGCATCTTTTCTTGACGCAACTACGCTTCTGCTCTGTTCATCCAAATCACGAATGATGAAATCAATGTCACTGCCAAGCATATTATTGGCAATCCTTGTCTGCCTGTTCAAGGTATCTGAATGCTCTCTTCCATCTCCCGAAAGATTGATCATCATCTCATCCATCGGAATTAAGATACGGAAACCGTTGTAATAGGTAATCGCTACTGTCCATCCGCTGTCCAGTTTCTCAATACCTCCAAGTTGTCCGGTCAAAATTTTCTTCGTGCGGTGTGCGTTCAAAAGCTGATGCCATCTGGCATCCTCCTGTTCTTCCATTGTTTCTACATGGGAATCTACGTCAATCGTTAAGATTCCTTCCGATAACACCGCTCTTGGTATCCCCTGCTCTTCCATCTTATTAACTGCTTTCTTTAATTCTGCCATTGTAAACCTCCATTCATCCTAAAAAGGGCACAAAAAAACAGCCCTCTGGCTGTCTTCTTATGCCCTATCACTATTTTACAGATACTATTTTATACGGACCACATTCGAATGTCAATTCCATCACCATTGCAATACAGTCGCATATCAGATGCAATCTTGTTTCATTAACTTTTTCAGCCCGTCTTGATAACGGATTCTGGAAAAATACCACATCTTTCCCTGAATTTCTACCAAAACCCTGTGTTTTAAAAGATATTCCAAATTTGCCTCTTCTGGATTATCCCGTTGCCAGCCTGTTGCCTTATAAAAGTCTTCCACGCTGTCATAAACCTCGATACAAGTTTCTGCAAGTTCTATTTTTTCTGTTTCATGCTCTTTCAAGTATATACCAAACTCCAGTTCCAATATTTTTATAAATCCATATTTCACAAGGGAGTTTCTCAACCTAAGCCTCCTTTCCTTCAGACGAAACAGGCGCAAAGAGTTCTTCCACTTTCATCACTCTTTTTCCCTCCTGCTGCCTGCTCTCTTTGATAGCCTTCTGTTTTTCAGATTTCTTAATCTCCGTATCAAGCATAAGCGGCTCGCTATCTTCCTGACACGATACCTTTTCCTCTAACGGTTTCTCTTCCTGTTCAGTATGTATCTGAAAATCACACTTTTCCTTTTGCCACTTTTCAAACCACTCCGGCACATGCTCCTCCACTTTTTCCAGTTTCATATGTTGGGCATCCGGATGCTCCAAATAGTCCATCTTTTGAAAACGGCATACCCTCTGCCCACGGATAATCAATAGCCCCTGATTCAGTGGGAAACGTAAAATTTCATCCGGGAGAAGCAGCATTCTCTTTCCAAGTGACGTTGACTCGGAATACTCCGGCACGTAGTCGGTTGCACGCAGAGTATAGTAATTCTTTCGTATGGAAGATACCGACACAGTGATTTCTCCTGTTCTGTCACTATAATAGGATGCCGTCGTCATATCATTACAGCCTAAAAAGATCGAAAAGTCACATCCTCCTAAAATTTCTTCCCACTGATTATCTGGATACCGGTTCTGCAGCTGTGGAATATTTTGAAACAGAATACTCATGCCAATTCCCCTGCTTCTTGCTGTTGCCAGTTTCTTTTTAAAATCCGGTACAACGCCAAGATTTGGGAATTCATCCAGTATAAATTGTATCGGCACCGGCAAACGTCTTTCTTTTGTACGGTCAGCATAACGCACCAGCTTGATACTTAGAAATGACGTAAACAGCGTGGCTAGCATATCAAAAGTACTGTCCTGATCGGAAGTAATACAAAAATATGCACATTTTTCCCTTCCCGGCAGCGACAGGTCAATTTCATCATGACTGGTAATCTGTTGTACCAGTTTATTCTGCATAATCTGCAATCTTGTTCCGAGTCCCAAAACCGCATTTCCCTTTACCTTCTCAGCCTTCGCAAATAGCTGGTACGGACCGCGTGCAGGGTGATGTGTCGGCAGCCTTTCAAAAATAGCATCCAGCATATCTACACTTTTGTTAATCAAAAGTTTATAAGCTTCCGGAAATGTTCTCTTCTCCGGTGGATACTCATGAAACACATAAAGACAAAGTGCTTTTAAAAGATCCATTTCCGTATTGTCATAAAAATGGTCGAACTTATCCGTTGTATTACGGATTACTACATCACAGAATACGTCTATCAGGCTGCCGTCATCAATTTCTCCAAGACAATCCCATGCATCAGAATGTTCTAACTGGATCAGGTTTAACTGTTTCACCGTATACCCGCATTCCCGGCAGTAAGAGGACAAATCCTCGTATAGTTCTGATTTTGGATCTGTCAGATAGATGCTTTCCCCCCTGCGGATGCATTGTAATGCCATTACACGCGCAAAAGCTCTGGACTTCATGCTTCCCTGACTGCCACATACAGCAAAATTCCGGTTAAGTCTGGACTCAACCGGAAGACTTATTATTTTTTTATCCTGGATGTCTCGCCCAAATATCACACCATCTACCTTTTCCAGATTCTTGTCGGTTCTTAAAACCTGACTGCGTTCCTCTTCCCCCATAAACCCTGCTGTTCCGTATGTTCCCTTTTGAGAGATTTCAAAATTCCGTTCATCATAACTTTCTTTGCCCGAACCTCTCCAGATAATCAGTCCCGCAATTATACCAAACAGAAAAAAAGCAACAATTGAGCACTGTATTCCTGCCGCCGATGATATACCATGTTTAATTGTATCTATAGGCTCTAACCTCACTACTGATTCCATGAACAGTTGTTCCATAAATCCGCCCACATATAAAACCAGAATAAAAAATGCTGCTGTCAGTCCTATGATTTTTAAAACTGTAACACCTTTCCGGTCTATTCTTCCACCTCCTTTACTGTATAACTCTCTGTTGCCATATGATGCTGTACAAGATTCCCGTAATAGGTCGAAATGGTATGAACAGAATTATATAGGGCAGTTACAAGAAGTGCCCGAATATTGCGTGCCTTTGTCTGGCTCTCATTCATACTGTGCAATACAAACTCAATATGATTTTTGGTGATTTTATGAAATTGTCCTTTTACCACCTGTGCTGGTTTTTCCTCCCTGTTTACGCGGATAGTTTTAGAACTGGAAGTCAATATCTCCACCATAATCCCAAGCAGTTCATCGATTCTTTCATCGTATGGATTATCATTTTTCAATGCCTCATAATCAATCTGTGCCTTTACCATATCTTCCACATACTGATAAGACTGATAGAAATCTTTTGTACGGTAATCTTTTGCTGTACTCTCTGTATATGTTTCACTGGTTTTCGTGCCACCTCCCACAAATTCCGGGGATACCCTCTCACTTATTTCGGTGACACCCCTCCCCGATTTCGGTGAGACGGTATCCGGCGGACACCTGCCTCTTGCCTCTGGTGTCCCTGCTTCAGCTTCTTTCGGATACGTCAGATGCTCTAAAACTGTTACGTTCAAATCCAAAAATAATACATTGGACACAGTTTGTCCTTTGACCTCAACTGTTCGGAATACCCTGCGCACAACACCCAGCTTTTCAAGTTCTACAACTGCATTCGTAGCATCACGCTTGGTAATCCCAAATTGATCTGCAAGCTGCTGGTAACTGCGTTGCAACATATCTGAATGGAATTTTTTTCTCAGACCAATCAACTGCCCTGTCATTTCATCTCTGATTTCTACCGCCCGATACCAGTACACAATATCCGCCAGTATAATGATTGCATTTAAATTCGGTTTCCCCGTTGGTTTGCGGATTGTCTTATACCAACTGACGGGGATTACGTTTCCGGATATCTGCAGCCGGCTCATACAATCTACCGTAAGACTGCCCGTTTCAAACGGACCGTTCATGCCCGCACCTCCTAGTATAATAATGATGTAGTCAATCAAGACTAC
>NZ_QUGN01000041.1:0-23284 GCF_003479085.1 Clostridium sp. AF19-22AC
CGTCATCGGTTCCGGTTTTTACCAGTCCCTCAAGCGACAGCTTTAACATATTATCACATCACTCTTGGTCTGTCAATAACTTTTTTCATTTTATTATTTCAAAATGAATTTATCAAGGTTTTTGCTGATGCAATACTATATTTCAAAGCGACAGCTTACCCAGATTACCACACCATTCTATGCTTGTCAACAATAAATTCCAATTTACGGCAAATGTCGTAACATAATTTGGGACTCTGGATTATTGTGGGCCTCCAGCCGTCTACATGTTTCTCGACAGTAAAGGCGCACTGACCGGAATGTTTCAACGTTCTACTGAAATTTTATATTTTTCTTTTAAGATATAGATGATAAATAAACACCACTATGTATAATAGCATCAATTCAAAAACCATATTCTTCCAATTATAGCCGTTATCCCTAATTTAAGAATATTCTGAAAATGGAGTGCAAAAGGGTCTGACCCCTTTGCACCCCAATGATTTAATTTCGTTTCCCCGAGATTGTCTGGGCTATGATATTTTTCATTATTTCTTCGCTGAGCTGCCCGCTCACGTATCCGAACACCTTTCCTTCTTTTGTGATCATGAAGGTTGTCGGAAATGAATGTATTCCGTATTTATCAAACAGGTCTCCACCTTCATCCATTAGTACCGGGTAGGTGTATCCATTGTCGTCCAGAAATTGCTTTACTTCCTCTTCAGATTTTTCCTGACCATAATTAGGACCCGCAACCCCGAGTATGATGACCTCAGGATCTTCTTCCTGCTGGTAGGATTCATACAGCTTTTGAATATCAGGCATCTCTGCGCGGCACGGCGGACACCAGGTTGCCCAGAAGTTCAGGAAGATTGTCTTTCCTTTGTAGTCGGCCAATGTATGCACATTTCCATACTGGTCTTTCAACTCGAAGTCAATCGCATCTGCAAGGCTGGGATTCTCTGACTGACTGCCTTTGTCATTCGTATCTGCAGTATTTTTATCAGTTTTTTCTTCTGGCTGTTCTTTTGATTCCTGATCAGACTTTTCTTCTGCTTTCACCGCATCTTTCTTTCCTTCATTGCTCTCCTGCTGTGCTGACTGGACATCAGAAAGGTAACCTGTGACTGCATTCATTTTTCCCGTAAACATCATGGCTCCCATTAAAATCATGAGCACGCCACCGACCTTTACCGTATATTTCACAGCGTTTCCATGCTTCTTGAATAAATCTAAAAGTGTAGTACTGAAGATTCCTACCGCTAAGAAAGGAAGTACAAATCCCAGTGTATATACTCCGATCAATACAAATCCCCACACCTTTGTACTTGCCGATGCTGACATCAGCAGGACGCTTGAGAGGGCCGGACCGACACACGGGGTCCATGCAAAACTGAATGTAAATCCCATAACCAGTGCAGTCCACGGAGACATTGCCAGTGTATTCAGATTAAATGGCAGCCTGTGCTCCTGGCTCAATGCTTTTGACTTGCCAAAAACCCCCAGTTGGTACAGCCCAAATAATATAATCAGGATTCCACCCACTCTGGCAAACATCGTCTGGCTTCCCTTGAAAAAATTACCGAGCACGGATGCCCCGAATCCCAAAAGGAAAAACGTAAAGCTGACACCGATCACAAAAAATAATGTGTTTATCATTACCTTTTTACGGCTGAAGTATACTTTCCCGTCTTCTCCCACGGTTCTTGTTCCGCCTGAAAGATATCCTATGTAAAGAGGTATCAGCGGCAGTACGCATGGCGAAAAGAAACTGAGTAACCCTTGGACAAATACCGTAAGTACCGGTACGCTTATATCTAATGAAAATCCCATATTATATTCTCCCTGTTTTTAGTAGTTTGTTTAGCAGCATAATATCCGGGATCTAATGATGCCGAAAATTATTTTGATTATATATTGAACAGATCATTCAGCGCCTCTCCCATCGTTGGGTGGGTAAAAATCATGTTCTTCAGCATAGTATACTCAATGCCTGCATCCATTGCAAGCTTTACCAGATTGATCATTTCATGTGATTCCTCACAGAAAAGGTGAGCCCCGAGTATTTTCCCTGTATCAGCATCAATTACGGCTTTCAGAAGGCCTTCCGGCTGTTCCAGAACCTGTGCCTTTGGAATTGCTGCCGCCGGAAGCTTTGCTATTTTCACATGGAAGCCTGCTGCCACGGCTTCTTTTTCGCTCATTCCTACTCTTGAGAAAGGAGGATTGAGAAATACACTGTATGGCACTGCCCCTCTCTTGTCAAGGGTATAACTTCCATCACCAAGGACTTTTGATGCCACGATCCTGTAATCATCAAGAGAAATATATGTGAACTGCAGTCCTCCCACAACATCCCCCATTGCAAAAATGTTTGGTGCGGTTGTCATTCTTGAATTATCTGTTATAATACCGCCCCTTTCATTCACCTGAACCCCTGCAGCTTCCAGATTCAGCCCTTTTGTATTCGGCCTGCGCCCTGTTGCCACAAGAACGGCATCGGCTGGCAGTATTTTCATACCTTCTTTTGTTTCTATTATAACTTCTGCATATCCCTTATTTTCAGTAAGCTCTTGTACCTTCACTTCAGTCAGGACCTGAACACCTCTTTTTTCCAGATTCTTTCTTACAGCTTCTGCAATCTCTGCATCTTCCCTCGGCAAAAATACAGGACCGTCCTGCAATATCGTTACTTTTACTCCAAAGTCAGCATATATGGAAGAAAATTCAACTCCGATATACCCTCCGCCTATAATAACCAATCTTTCAGGCAGCACATCCAGATCCAGCAATGTTTCGCTGATATATACATATGGGTTCCCATCGATCCCCTTAATCGGAGGAATAAAAGGGGATGAACCTGTGTTGATGAAAAATCTTTCAGCCTCGACAGTCAATGTGCCTTCTGCAGTCGTTACTTCCACTTCATTAGTGGAAAGGAAACCTGCCGTTCCGTTAATTACAGTGACATTTGGGTTCATATCCAGCTTCTGATAATTTTTACCTCTTAAAGTTTCAACAAGTCTTGTCTTTCTGGCGATTGCCTCTTTATAGGCCGCCTTATCGCTTACGCATCCGGATACGGCCTTCTTCGCACTGTGTACCAGGGATTTTGTCGGAATACATCCGACATTGATGCATGTGCCGCCGTACATTTTATCCGATTTTTCAATCAGGGCCACCTTTCTGCCTGAACTTCCAAGTGCTCCCGCAATTGTCTTTCCGCCTTTTCCAAAACCAATCACAACATCATTATATTTCGTGTTCATAGCCGCCTCCTGTATATCTGTATTTTTTATTGTTTCAGTTTATACTGTAACAATATCAGATACAGTTAAGATTGTCAATAGTTTTTCTATAAAAAACAGCCTAATCAGATTTTTTTCTGATCAGGCTGTTAAAATCATTTTCTATTAAGCCATTGAAGCATCATATATCTCCCGGATCGACTCCGCAAGCATGTTGTCAAATTCTTCCTGCGTCTGGCTGCAGCCCAGTCCCTGCGTCAGGGCCCTTGAAAAACTCGCCACGACTCCTGGATTTCTGGAAAGCAGTGCATTTGCTTCTGCCCTTGTATATCCTCCTGAAAGGGCAACTACTCTCACTACCTTTAGCTCCTCCAGAAGTTCTGAATAATATCCGTTCTTCGTAGGAAGTGTAAGTTTGAACATCAGACGCACATCACCCGGGACTTTATCCAGATGCCGGAGCAGCTCCCGCTTCAGAATCTTCTCCGCCTTCTCCTTCTCCGGGCTATGGATATCCACTTCCGGCTCCAGAATAGGAACAAGTCCCTTTTTGGCTATCTGCATGCCAAGACCAAACTGTTGGTCAACAACCTCGCGGATCCCTTCCTCATTTGCCAGTTTAATCACGGAACGCATCTTCGTCCCGAAGATATGCCGTTCATTCGCCCGGTCCAGAAGGTGGTCAAGATCCGGAATCGGTTTCATGATCTGTACCCCCTCCTCCTCAGGTGCCAGACCCTTATCAACTTTCAAAATCGGTAAAATCCCCTTTTCCTCCAGAAGATAATCCGCTGTATACTTTCCTTCCATCTTTCTGTCCATTGTATTTTCAAATAAAATGGCTGCAAGTATGTGTTCAGATGTAAAGGCTTTGCTTGTAATAATTCTTGTCCGCATCTTATGTACTAATTCGAACATCTCATCATCATTGTGATACTGCGACTCGTCAATTCCATATAATCTTAAAGCTTTTGGTGTACTCCCTCCGCTCTGGTCAAGCGCCGCAATAAATCCATTTCCTTCACGCATCCTTTTCAGCTGTACTTCGTTCATTCAACATACCTCCTATCTGCCGAAGCCCCCATCTGAAACACGTTTACTTTTCTTCATTGTAGCACTTTTTCTCACAATTCTCACTAAAAATTGTATATTTCTGATAATTATATTTTTCTTTCTGTTTATAAACTTGAAATATTCTTCCAAGTCGGCTACTATGGATTCAGAAATATAATCATATAACAACATTCAAACATTTAAGGAGGCAGTATTTTGGAATTCATACACAACAACAATCAAATCGCAGTATACACACCGGATTATCTTGTAGTCGCAGAAGTGACATTTCCGGATATTGATGAGAACACCGTAAATGTCAACCACACCTTTGTTGACGACGCCCTGCGGGGACAGGGAGTCGCCGGCAAACTAATGGAAGAACTCGTAAAGGAACTTAAGGAAAGCGGCAAAAAGGCAGTGCTGACATGTTCCTATGCCATAAAATGGTTTGAAAAGCATCCTGAGTATGACGACCTTATCTATTTCAAATGAAAGGCTTCCTTTATTTCTTCAATCTGCCCTTCGCTGATAGGTACCATCTCCCCAAGATTTTTTGAGAATACGAGTGCCTTTGCACTGTACTCTGCAACTTCCAGTCTGTCAAATGCATTGAGCAGACTATCGCCTGTTACAGCGATACAATCATTTTTTACCATGACAATAGGTGTACTCCGGCTAAATATCTGAGCTGACTTTTCCGGGTCCTGATAGAATTCTGAATATCCGGCCTTCGGGATATCCCGCATCAGTATATAGCTCTCGGGGATTGACTTGGAATCCAGTTCTTCTTCTGTCACCGCATAGGCCATAATATATGGGGGATGTGCTATGATGACAGAGTTAATCTCCGGGTGCTGCTTATAGATTTCGTCGTGAATCTTGATGGACCGGCTCGGTATCTTTCCGGCCTCTTTCATATCTCTCTTGATGCAGACAATATCTTCTACATCTACATACTTTCTATCCACATTATATGGTGAAATCAGAAACCGCTCTTCATCCAGTCTCACCGAAAAGGAACCCTGGGTTGAATTTACAAGTCCCTGGTCATACGCACGGTGAATAATGCTGCACATATCCCTGCGGGCCGCTTTCTCGGCACTTGTAATTATATTGCGTACATATTCGTCCATATTCAAATGATTCTTTGTATACTTCAGCTGGATTTCCTCTTCCTTCAAATACTCCGGTGTACCGATAATAGCCGCATTAATCTGAAGCCGTGCGCAGAAGTCCAAATTCTCAAATGCCTTAAATGCGTGGAACAAGCTGTCGCTCCCGACTACAACTCCGTGATTCTCCAATACTGCAATATCACACCCTTTTGCAAATTCTTTTGCAATCTTATCTCCCAGATCCTGGCTGCCCGGCAGGCCGTATTCTGCCATTGCAATCTTCCCACATCCGACAAATGAGTTCGGGCTCAGCAACGTGTTCGGAATCTTTCTCACAATACTGAACGCTACCAGTGCCGGTGGATGAGCGTGAAGTACGGACTTAATATCATTCCTTGTCTTATAAATCTGGAGGTGAAACGGGTATTCGCTGGACGGCTTGTGGTTTCCGATAATCGTACCATCCTTTTTAATACAAACCATATCACTGCGTGTCAGGTTTCCTTTGTCAACACTTCCCGGTGTGATCCACACATCACCATTATCATCTAAAATTGAAAGATTCCCGCCTGATGTAGTTGTCATACCATAATGATAAATACGGTTCATCATCATGACAAGCTGATCTGCAGGGTGGAGTAAATTTATATTCATATGTTTCTGTGCCTCCTTTGCGGTGCTCTAATATTGGTTTTTTGTTTGATTACATTTATATAATAGTTGTTTTGTGTGGTTTTGTCAATGATTTTATGTGGTTTTTATTTGTTTTTTTATTTTTAAGTTTTTCCAGGCTATTGTGTATCTAATTACAACAACGGAGCGCAAAGGGGTCTGACCCCTTTGCGCTCCGTTTTCAGAATATTCTTAAATTAAAAATCCACATGATATATGTACTCTTATCCGGGCTTTATTCCTGTACATATTTTGCTCTTAATTCTTTTGCCTTCTCTGTGTAAGCTGCATTCTGCTTCTGTTGGAGAAGTGTCATCTTGATATTATCAAGCACATCTTCAAATGGCATATTAGATGCTTCTTTTTTGCCCTCTACCTTGATCAGATGATATCCGAACTGAGTCTGTACCGGTCCTACTACATGTCCGATCTCTGCTGCAAATGCTGCATCCTCAAACTCCTTTACCATCTGGCCCTGGCTGAACTCTCCCAAATCTCCACCTTTTGCTCCTGAAGGACAGGTTGAAAATTCTTTTGCCGCATCCTCAAATGTCTTTTCTCCATTCGTAATGGATTCCAGAATAGAACTACTTTTCTCTTCTGTCTCCGTTAAAATATGTTTGGCACTGATGGTGGCACTTCTTGAAAACTGCTGCGGATTTGCCTCGTAATAAGCCTTTGCTTCCTCATCTGTAACATCGATATCTTTCATGACTTCTGCCATTGCCATCTGTGCAAGGATATCTCTCTTTGCATTTACCAGAATCTTTTCAAATTCTTCTGTCTCATCCAGCTTCATATCCTTTCCCATTGCAGCAAATGAACGTAATGCAATCAGCTGCTCAAGACATTGTTGTCTGAACTGCGGATTGGAAATGTAAGCCTGACGGTCTCTCGGTACAGTGTGCAGGAATGCATCAAATTCCTCCTGTGTAACTGCTTCCCCTGCAACTACTGCTAAAACTTCCTGACTCATATGTATGTTCTCCTTTTTTATCATAGTATGTTTATTATAGGTTGCTTTTCAAAAAGTTGCAAGAAATATCTGTTGTTTCACTTACCGGTATCTAACATTTTCTTACTATTTTAATCTGACATTTTTTATTTTTTATTGATAGTATTCAAAATATCATGTATCCTTAAACATAAGCTTTTATTAAAGAAAGGAATTCGTCTTTTGAAAATTATAACGCTAACAAATCTGACAAAGATATATAACAGTAAAACAATTATTCACTCTGTCAGCCACACGTTTCATCAGGGGCAGTCGATTGCCTTTATGGGACATAATGGCTGTGGAAAGAGCACTCTTTTAAAGCTTGTCGCCGGCATTGTGGCCCCCTCTTCCGGGGAGGTCGCTTACAGCCGTCCCCTTTTGTTCCATTATGTCCCCGAAAAATTCCTGCCGCTTCCGATGACTGGCAGAACTTATCTGACCAGAATGGGGGAACTGGACGGCCTGAAGAAGGGCGAGACTGTACGCCGGATAGAAAAACTCGGAAATGATTTCTTCCTCTCCGAATTACTGGATATCTCTATGAAATCCCTGTCAAAAGGGACACTTCAGAAAATATCCGTTATACAGGCATTTTTAAAGAAACCTGATGTCCTCCTGCTGGACGAGCCGCTTTCAGGGCAGGATACAGCATCCCAGAAGGTATTTATCAGTAAAGTAAATGCGCTGTGCGCACAGGGTGTAACTGTTCTTATGTCATGTCACGAGCAGCGACTTGTAGAAGCTGTTTCCGAGCAGGTATATACAATCAAGGACGGGCATCTGATCCTGTATCAGCCGAAAAGGGAAAAACTCTATACTTTAATTCTGGAACACAGCCCGCTTCCATCCATGCCCCCTTATTCTATAAAAGAAGGCATGACAAAATACGGAAACGGTTACAGGCTCCTCGTAAATGAAGATAATAAGGACCGGATACTGCTGGAACTTTTACAAAATGGCTGGACACTGAAGGGGATGTATGATGAGGAAATTAAATAATCTGGTAAAATATCAGCTGCAGCTTTATTTCAAAGGAAGCAGATTTGTCATGCCGCTGATTGTTACTGCAATCTTTTTATATACAATGTACTCAATAAAACCACTGTCCATCGTCAGCAGCTTCCTAATCACGGGAGTGTTCCTGTTTCTGCTGACCGTATGGATCGGGCTGACCGCTGTATCCGGCGAAGATCCGACTGCAGAACAGCTGCTCCTCCTACGCGTTAAAAATGAAATGTCCTATTATATTAGTAAGTGTATTTATATTTTGATAATTGGGCTTATAGCAAATATATTATGTATCGTTTTTCCTGTGATTCAGAATCTGCTGAATGGGAGTGACATGTTCACAAGAAACCTCACATTTTTCGACTGTTTCAATGCATTTCTGCTCCAAAGCGGATGCATCTGTGTAGGGGCTTCCCTCGGCAGCCTTTTTCATCCGAGGGTCATGAAAGACCGCCGGCTTGCCATCCTATTGACCGTGTTCATTACAATACTGACCCTTGTCAAAACTGCGCTTGCTGAAAAGGCTGTCTTTTTCAAATTCATCTCATGGCTTTTTCCTCCAGTCATGAATGCCGCCGGATGGTACGGGAATGCAGAGTATTTCCAACTCAGACAAACCATCCTGTTCACGATACATATGATCATTTACGGATGTATTCTGTTCAGCATAAAGACATTCTTATGCCGCAGAAATAAATTCTAGAAAAATATACAGAATATTCAGAAAATGGAGTGCAAAGGGGTCAGACCCCTTTGCACTCCATTCTCAAATTTATCCCCGATAAAACACCGGCATCTTTTCCAACGGCGCCTCTGCTGTTATTTCTGTATTCCCAGGTATCTTCTCACCTGTAATCCCATTGATCCAGATCCCATCCCCGGGCAAATATACTTTCCTGCTCCGCGCGCCGTATTCCATGACAGGGGCAGCCAGTATCTGATCCCCAAACATATACTCATCCCCCAGATCATACACTTTTTCATCCTCCGGAAAGTCATATACGAGTGGCCGCATCAGCGGTGTCCCTGTCTCACGGGCCACCTGCAGCTGTTCTTTTATATATGGGATCAGCTGCTCTCTGACAGAAAGGTAATCAAGCATGATCCCATACACATCTTCTCCAAAGCTCCACAACTCGTTTCCCCCGCCACTGTTGCATTGGCCTGACATGTCATCCATTCCGCCCGATAGCTCATAGGGTTTCCTGTAGCCGTGCATTCTCAATATCGGACAGAATACCCCGAACTGGAACCAGCGTACCATCAGTTCCCGGAATTCTTCGTCCTCGGCATCGCCTCCATAAAAACCGCCGATGTCAGTTGTCCAGAGCACAATTCCACACATAGACATGTGAAGCCCTGCCATCAGCTGCCTTCTGAAGCTTTCAAATGTAGACGGCACATCCCCCGACCAGATAACCGAGCGGAACCGCTGCGAGCCGATCCAGCCGCTTCTCACCAGAATTGTCCCGTCTGATTCACTGTCTGCCTCCTCAGTCCAGATCCCCTGTTCCAATAGCCGGCTTTCTATCCCCTCATTGTAAGCATATGGATAATAACAGGAAACTTCCAGGCCATTTCCTTTTGCAAGGCGCATATTCTCATATGCATAGGGGTATATTTCCGGTTCTGCCTCATCCAGCCAGAAGGAGGTGATCCCACTGCTTATATAATTTTCTCTCAACTCCCGGAACAAAAGCTCCCCCGCCCGGGGATATGTCATATCCAGATAAGTCTCGGCTCCCCTGCACATAAAGAATACATCCGGCCCGTGCTCTGCCGTGATTAGGCATCCTTCCTCCTGAAGCTGCCGGTAATTTTCACTCCTCGTATCCACCGTCGGCCAGACCGACACCATCAGATGAATCCCGTCCTTCTCAAGTTCTTCCTGCATCTTCTGCGGTTCCGGAAAATATCTCTCGTCAAATCTCCAGTCCCCCTGGAACGGCCAGTGAAAATAATCCACTACAAGCACAGATAGGGGAATCTGCCTCTTTTTATATTCTCTGGCAATCTCCAGTACTTCTTCCTGACTCTGGTATCTCAGTTTACACTGCCATAAGCCAAACATCCAATCAGGATACTTTGGACAGCGTCCTGTCAGAGCCGTATAATGTTCCATGATTCTGCATGGACTTCCCCCTCCGACCACGACATAATCCAGCTGGCGTGCCATCTGTGCCTCCCATAAGAACCGGTTTCTGGCAAATTCAGCCCTTCCGATCGCCGGGTTATTCCAAAGGAATCCATAACCCAGTGTAGAAATGTAAAATGGGATCGTACATTTTGTATTTTTCTGGCACAGGTCCACCGTACATCCTTTTAAGTCCAGACAGTCCCTGTTCTCCTGCCCCATCCCATACAGATGCTCTGTGGAATTTGCATGAAAATAAGCCCGGATCCTGCTGCTTTTCCCGCCTGCCCCCTGAAAATCCCTTGCCTTCTGGTATGGAGGCATATCACAGGTTTCGTCAATCCATTCTTCCTTCAGAATCTGCTTCCCGTCATAATAGAAGGTAATCTGCCCAAATGCATTTGCAACTGCCTGCATCCTTCCACATTCCAGAATAGCACGGTCCACCTCTTGTTCGGTTTTAACCATCTGGTCCTGTCCGGCCGTCTGATTCTGGGGCTCCAGAAAGATTCTGGAAAACACATCCTTCTCCGGTTCCAGATTATAGTTTAGTTCCTCGTCGACAGGGCTTTTAAAGGAAGCCCTGACCCTGATGCATTCGTCTGCACAGGCTTCCATACACACATGCTCTCCACGCCATGACCATTCAATCCGGCCTTTTTCTACACGGCATTTCATAAGTCCTCCTTTCTGCGAACTTCCGTATCTGAATTATTTATCTACATAATCTTTTGATTCCGGCATCATATTACAGATTTTCAAAATACTCACAATTCGTTGCAAATACGACGTTTAGCGGCAGGTAATAGTCCTCCTCCCCTGCCTTTTTTCTATAGCAGATATATTCGAACATCAGCTCTACAGCTTTAAAACTCTGGGACGGCAGGTCCTGATATATCACTGCATCTATCGTAGAATCCTTAATATACGGCACCACTTCCGGATAAATATCATAACCGAGAAGAACCGTATCCCCTTTTCCATTCTCCTTCACACATTCTGCTGCCTCCTGAAGATTGCAGACAAAATCCAGAATTACATCTGGTTTTCTCTCCTCTAATACATTTCGTATCTCATTCTTTTCCACTTCAGGAACCGGTGAAGTCCAGGCTGGTTCCAACAGTTCGAAGTTCTTCCGGCTATTCTTAAGTGCATCATAAAAGCCTTTCAGCCTCTCTCCGACAACCAGTTTATCCCTGTGATTATGTTCACTGATAAGCAGCTGGACACGGTCCCCTGATCGTGCAAACTTTTCCAGAAGCTCCATCATCAGCTTTCCGCTTAAATAATCATTACATCCAACACTACAGAATGGATGAAGTCCCGGAATACGTCTCGAAAAAAGGATGACGTTCTTACCCGTATTGATCAGATGTTCAATCTGGGGGGAAACACTTTCATAGTGGTAACAAAAAATGATATAATTCTCTATTCCCTTTTCTTCCAGCTCCACCAAATCCTGAACCTGCTGCCCCGGATCCTCACGGTCTGAATATCTTGTAATGATATGGAGGCCGTCATCTTCGTATGCCTCCACGGCACGCTCTATCCCTGCCTGGATCTCATCAAAGAAATATCCGAAACGTGTCGAATAGAACCCCACGAATGCAATCTTATACTCCTGGTTCATAGCCAGATTACGGGCATGGTTATTCATCCGGAAGTTATAAATCTCCAGCGCTTTGTATACTCTCTTCTTCGTTTCCTCCGAATAAGCCCCTTTTTCATGCAAAATGTTGTACAGCGTTGTTCTCGAAACCTGAAGTTCTTTTGCCAGTTGATTCAGTGTCATTCTTTTCTTACCATTATTCGCCATGTATTATCCCTGCTTTACTCTATTTCATTTTCCAGTAGACGTGGTGTTTCTCTTTCCCGATCTGCGAAAGCGGCATCCAGATAAGGCCCTCTTCTTTTCCTGTCCTGAAAACAAGCCTCTCCTCGTCCAACAGTTCCGCACTCAGCCCCATTTCCGGCCCCATCCCTTTTAAATCAAATTCCAGAAATGTCTCTTTTTCGGATAGCGCAGCCAATATGTACGGTCCATAAGCGAGCACTGCTGTATCATGACTGTCTTTCATCATTTCGATGCGGAGTTCTGGTGAAAAATCAATCCTGATATCCTCCGTTTCCCTCGTCCTCTGAATATTAATATATCCGTCCGAACCACATTTTGCAATAGCGTTTCTATTATTTATCTGCACACTATATTCCCCCCGACACCAGTAAGGGCGCCGTATCTTCAGGCAGCATTCCCCGCTTCCCGAAAAATGAAGGTGTATGCCTCCCGGGTTTTTCTCCACACACTGGATCACCTTTAAATCCTTCTCTTCCCACCATGTCTTAGAATTTAAAAACAGATTAATATACAAGGTATCTTCTGTATAAAAATAGATTGATTCCGTATATTTCATCTGGCTCTCCATTCCGGTGCCATGACAGCAGGAATTCACGAATTTCGGGTCCTTCTCTGAACCGGGTGCCAGAGGGTAAAAGTATGTGGTCTCCCCTGTCGGTTCCTTGTCTCCTCCCGCTGCTATGTGGTTAAACATGGTTCGTTCATAATAGTCCATGTAACGTACATCGGGACAGTACTTAAATAACTCCTTCGTCAGCTTCAGCAGATTATAAGATACACAGAACTCCGATGTCTCCCTGGTCATATGGCTGTGTGCACCGTCCGGCTCAAAAAACATCTCATTATCTCCCGCGCCCCCGTTTGCAAAAATATGATATTTTGTCACAGACTCCCAGAAAAATTCTGCAACATCATAATAATGCTTCTCTTCCGTGGCATAAAACATCTCCATACATCCGACAATCTGTGGAATATGCTGGTTCGCATGCATCCCTTCCAGTACATCATACTTTTCCTGCATGGGTACAAATAGTCTGTCATTATCAAACATCCGGGCAGTCTCAAGATATTCTGTCCTCTTTGTCAGTTCATACAGTCTGGCAAAGGATTCATTCATGCCACCGTATTCACCTGCAATATAGGTATCCCACATCTTCTCGCATTCTGTCTTCGTCAGGCGGCTTAACCGGTTATATACCCACATTCCGGCTTTTTCGGCCACCTCCAGTGCTTTCTGGATCTCCGCGAAACAATAGGCATCCAGCATGCCTGCCAGTAATTTATGCAGTGTATAATATGGCGCCCATATCTTCGGATAACGCTCTCCCTGCTCCAGAAGGTCGAACTGTTCTTCCGAATAGCCGCCCAGATAACCATCATGGAAACCTTCTTTATTTGAGAATACTTCCTGACACTTTGCAAGTTCCTGTACCATATAACAGAGTTTTTCGTATATCTTCCGGTCCTTTGTTTCACGAAAGCATAGGGAAAGTGCTGATATATAATGGCCAGTTGTATGTCCCCTCAGGAGACATTCCTGTGAATCCCATCCGTCCATTTCAGAAGCGCCGAACGTATCCATCCCCGCTGCTTTCCGGAAATTATACAGCATCTGGTCATCATTGATACTCTTGAAATAAACTACAGCTGTCTTCATTGCCCTGTAAAACACGCTGTCTTCTAAAAGAGTTGTTTCCCCTGAATCCATCGGCAGCACAAGCGGGGTAGTGTCTTTCTTTTCTTCTTCACATACTTCCTTTACTTCGATATCCAACACCGCAGTTACATCCTCATCCTTCACGCAGCCATTCAGCCTGAAGAATCCGCAGCAGTCAAATTTCTGTTCATTTCCTCCTTCCCATGTAACATGCCTCGAAAAAAAATGTCCGTTATCTGCAAGCAGTACCACTGCCCCCGGTAAAGATGCCAATACACCTTTTTTCACACTTCTTTTCAAGGGAATCGCCTTCACAATAGTAACCTTTTTTGGTTCCTCCAAAATATGTACCGCATATGTCTTTTCCCTGACTGCCCCGTCATATTCAAATACAGCATGAAGATTCACTTTTCTGTCTCCAATTCCATTATATGGCCTTGTTACACTTCCGTCGGGCCTTAAGAAGAGCTCATTGTCGGATTCCCAGGTGATTCTCGATCCATTCTCTCCTTTTTCCGGCAGATTCAGATCGAACTCTACTGTGTTAAGGTTTCCCAGATAAACCCTTTTGATATCCTCCTCGATTATCATTTCTGCTGTTTTCGTCATCAATCTTTCCCCCAAGTTTTCTCAATTTAGCCTTTTACAGACCCACTCGTTAGTCCTGATACAAGTGATTTACGCATAATCAGGAATAAAACGATAATCGGTATGATTACCATCGTAGCCGTAGCCATCAGACTATTCCAGTTTACCCCATAGCGTCCCATAGATTTGTACATCATAACCGTCATCGGAAGCTTATCTCCGTCTGTCAGGAATGTCATGGAAGCCATCAGGTCCCCCCATGCTGCCATAAATGCAAAGGATGCACAGGCAAATATTCCCGGATAGGCATTGGGCAGGATCACTTTGTAGAAACAGTTGAACCGGTTACATCCATCCACAATCGCAGCCTCCTCAAGTTCCTTCGGGACGGAAGTGAAATACGGGCGAAGTATGATAATAGACATTGGTATGGAAAACAATGCGTCAAACAGGATAACTGAAGCATATGATCCTGTGATCCCTAACTTATTAAATGTCTGAAGCATCGGTGCAAGGAACATGACCATAGGCAGCATCTGTGTCACCGTCAGGATGAGAATCAGCAGTTGTTTTCTTTTCATTGCATATCTTGCAAGCCCATATGCGGCAAATGTTGCAAGCACTGTAGAAATCAGGGTTGCACCGACTGCTATAATCATACTGTTTTTCAGATATGAGAACATTGAAATCCCATCGTGCACTGTAAACTGCGTGATATAAGCATCAAAAGAGAAATGGGACGGCCAGAAGGTCGGCACTGCACTGAATATCTCTTCCTTTGTCTTAAAGGAGGTGATCACCATCCAGTAAAGAGGAAACAGATAAACCAGTGTAAACAGGACAGCTATCACAGTACAGCCGTATTTTTTAACTTGCTTTGTCTGATATTTGCTCATATCTAGGCCTCCTCTTTCATTACCAGTTTAGAGTAGAAGATCGCCACCACAAAAATAATCAGGAAATAAATATTGGCCATAGCACTGCCTTTTCCAAAGTCAAAGGTGGTAAAATTCTCCTGATAGATCAGCGTGGAAATCATCTCTGTCGCATGATTTGGCCCGCCCTGAGTCATTCCCACGATCAGGTCATATGCCTTAAACGTATAGATAAACCCTATCGTAACCGCGCTGACCATTGTCGGCTTCAGCAGCGGAAGTGTAATGAATCTGAGGCTCTGGAACTTAGATGCCCCGTCAATCGTGGCGGCCTCGTATACATCGTCGGATATTGTTGTCATTCCGGTAATGACAAGGAGCATATTAAACGGAATCCCCACCCATATATTCGTAGCCGTCACTGCTATCATCGCATATTTCGGATTACTCAGCCACGGGATAGGTTCCTTTATCAGGTGCAGTGCCGAAAGAAAATAGTTAATGGCCCCGGAATCGCTTGCCCACAGCCATTTCCATATGATACCAATTACAAGCATCGGCATTACCCAGGCTATCAGAGTCAGCCCGCTTGTCACATTCGCCCCCGGAAACTTCTTATGGAAAAAGAGCGCCAGCAGAAATCCGAGGCCCAGCTGGAATATGATACAAACAATCGTAAAGACAAATGTATTACTGACTGATTTGATAAACAGCTGGTCAGAAAAAATTGCTTTATAATTTGTAAGCCCGATAAACTCTCTGACACCGTTCTGGAATGTGGATATGTCATATTTCTGCATACTGATCAGGATGTTGTATGCAATCGGGTAAACGACAAATGCAACAATAAATACGACTGCCGGCAGAACATACAGATATCCGACTGTTTCATTTGATAATCTCTTGTGTTTTCTTTTTGTTCCTTTCATAAAGCACCGCCTTTTTAAAACAGGTGCGTCCAATTGGGATGCACCTGTCTATAAATATTATGTGACTGCTTTCAGCCATTTCATTCCTTTATATTAAAGCACAGTTTTACTGCTTATCCACATATTCCTGCATGGCTTTGATTCCATCCGCAGCAGCATCATCGGCGCTTACACCAGTGCCCACCTGCTGGATCATGTCACGAAGTACCTGTGAGATCTGTGGCCAGATCGGAGATGGTCCCCTTGTCTTGGCAACTTCCATATTCTCTACAAATACTTTCATAACCGGATCGTCTGTGAAGTATTCATCAGCCATAGCAAATGTCTTTACAGTCGGGATCATACCGGATTTCTTACAGTAATCATTCATAGTCTCTTCTGTGAAAAGACTCTTTACACAGTCCCAGGAACCCTCAAAATTATCGTTATTTACAATAGCAAGGTTCTCTCCGCCGATACATGTAGCACTTGTTCCTTCATAAGCCGGTATTGGGGCAAATGCATATTCAAAATCGGCGTCTTTCTCTAATTCAGGCAGTCTCCAGTTTCCGTCAATGTACATTGCAGCTCGTTTTGCAACAAACTGTCCGTAAGCGTCGTTCTGTCCCCAGCCGAAAGCTTCCTTACTCATAGAGCCGTCAGCTGCCAGATCCTGATACAGGCCGAGAGCCTTTGCAGCACCTTTGTCGAGGGTATTCCAGTCAGCGCCTGTCTCATATAAGAACGGCATAAAGGAGTAAGTAGAACCTTCATCATCAATTGCGTTGATTGCGAACCCATATGTACCGTCAGTCGTCAGTGTCTTTGCATATTCCTTCAGCTCATCCCATGTAGAAGGCGGGTTCTCGAGCCCGGCTGCCTTTAACATGTCTACATTATAAACGAGTACCAGGTTATTCGCATTCAGGGGAAGTCCGTATAATTTATCCTCATACTTACATGACTCCAGCGGACCTGAATAAAACTCGAGATCACTCATCTCGGAATCTACTTTCTCTGTCAGATCTGCAAAAATCCCCATAGCAGAGAAAGAAGCGTGGTCACACCCATCTACCTGGATAATATCCGGTAGACTCTTACTCTGCGCAGCAACCGTAATCTTACTCACCAGCTGTGAAAACGGAATCTGCTCAATCTTCACTGTATATTCCTCTGATCCATCCGAAAAAGCATCTACTGCATCATAGAAAGCCTTTCCATAAGAATTCTCTTTACTCATAAAAGTCCACATAACTAACTCAGTCTTACCATCCTTTGTCTTCTTCGCTTCCTTCTTCGTATCAGAAGAACCGCCGCAGCCGGCCAATAAAGATACACACATTGCAGCCACAAGGCCACAGGCAGAAATGCGTTTCCACAAACTTCTCTTTTTCATAATGTTTTCCTCCATTTTTAAGTTTAACCACCTGATACGTTAGTTAACACGTGTTAACCACCCGGGATAAAAAATTAGTTTACACGTGTTAAGTAAACTATAATTTTATTATAACATCAGTTATTTATTCGTCAACCACTATTTCATTTTCAGACAAATTTTCAGACAAATTCACAATAATCTGCTTTCATTTTTGTGCACTTTACTTATAAAACGAGACAAAAATGCAAAGGGGTCAGACCCCTTTGCACTCCGTTTTCAGAATATTTTATCTTTTTTTCTTGAGAAACACGTCCTTTATATTCTTCCACAACATAAAAAGAATAAGTACTGCTCCTACATATCCGTTCAGCACATAAATCACATTCACCAATACACGGAATGGGAGATACAGTCCAACGAGCAGTCCCACAACGCCGAGTATAACCGTGAGAATTTTGAACTTTGATGTTCCTTCCTTTGCAAACCTCGCACAAGGATTATAGAGAAGGGGAACTGCTGATGTATAAATTCCGGCGAATACGACCACAGCAAAGACTGATGCCAGCGGTTTCCATATCCTTCCGGCCAGTATCAGGTTGGGTATATCCGCATTCCACACAAAGGTCCCCTCATTGGCCAGGCCTGCTGTGTTGATATTAGCAATCTGTGCAAGCATTACAAGTACGATGGCTACACAGACAGCGATTGTACCGCCATAGATCCCATATTCGATATCCTTCTTCTTATTTCTTGCGCCTAATGCCGCTGTGAAGCTGGCGAACCAAAGAAGCACAAAGCCTGCATAGGATAATCCGGAGATTACCCAGTTAGCCCCCGCATTCTTGATTGTCTCTTCGCCCGCCTGAGCAAATGCACCTGTCCTGATCACTTCCAGACCTGCACTTACATTGCCCGAATCCCGAAACAGTGTAATAAGTCCGATGGAAATGCACAGGATTACAATAGCAGGACCTACAATTCCGATCTTATCAACAAGGGAATTCAGCCCCCCTACTACGGTAAGGATTGACAATCCTGCCAGTATTACGCCCCCAAGCCAGTTGGGAAGCCCATATTGCTGACGCAGCGTAGATGCGGCCCCGCCCACCATAACAAAGAAGGACATATAGCAGAATAAGGTAGAATAATAGTCCATGAAGCTTCCTACATATTTTCCGCAGTAAAATTTGTAAACGTCATTTCCTCTTTCAAAATGCTCCTCTGCCCCAGCTTTCGCAAAATTATAATTGTAGTAAATGAAGCAGACTGCAAACAGCAGGACCGTCAATATCCCCTTCAATCCATATGCGGTAAAATATTGAATAATTTCCTGCCCTGTAGCAAAACCAGATCCAATGGTAAATGCGATGATTGCACCTGCCAAGATCACAACCCTTCCCCAATTTGCCTTACTTTTATCTTTCATAAGCGTCTCCTATTTTGGGTTCGATTTAAGATGCCTTTATTTTTCAAATACAGTCTGTCCGTCCACCGGAGTCTGGAGCACCTTCAGTGCCCTCTTCACCATAGACAGGCGAATTTTATAGCTGTCCTTTTCACCCTGCGGCGGGTCACCCAGAGGATAAGGGATACCTACGCCGGGTATGATACGATTAGCCCCGATTGTCAGCGAGATTGGGACTACAGTTGCCATATGGACTACAGGAATGCCATATTTCTCAATTCCTTTCACCATCGTTGCACCGCAACGAGTACAGGTGCCTCACGTGGAGACGAGAATTACTCCGTCAACATGCTCATCAATGAACATCTGTCCAATCTCGCTGCCGAACTTAGCGGCCGAAGCGGTTGCAGTCCCCGTGCCTGTCGTCGAACAGAAGTAATTCACAAGTTCTCCGAACTCGCCTTCCTTCTCCAATTCCCGCAATGCGTCCAGCGGAACTACGTTATTCGGATTTGCAATGGCAAACTGCCGGTCATACCCGCCATGAATAGAAGTAAAATCGTCCGGTGACAAGCGATCCATTCCGGTAATGTCATATTTACCCCATTTTGTAGCATTGGAGGATTCAATGTGATCCGGATTGCCTGTCGGAACGATTCCTCCTGAAGTAACCACCGCAATCTTAGCTTTTTTTATATCCTGAATCGGCGCAGCCGGCTCTACTCTGTCAAAAGTAGGCATCGGAAGGTCCGTCTTAAAAGACTCGCCCTTGAGCTTTTTCACCAACATCTCAAGTGCACGCTCAGAGCCTCTCTTCTCTGCAAAATAATTCACACGGATACCTCTTTCAATGTAGCCTTCTTCAGATGGTCCCATAATCTCTTCGCCCAGAGCCATTTTTTTAATCAGCCCTGTCATTACCGGGATCACCTTCCTCATACCGGCCGCTGAATTTGGTGTATTTACAATAATGAGATCCTTGCGGAACATATCCACGCCGGGATTCTCTTCATACATTCCTGTAATCACTGGAATCTGCAGGCGCTCCTCAACCGCTTTACAGATTGTTCCGCATGCCACGCCATAACGTCCGGCATTGAATGCAGGCCCTGCTATAAACACATCTGGGGCGTATTCTTTCACCATATCTATAATGGTATCAGTAGCTGTCTCTAAATTCTCCCCAAAATAGTTATCCCCGCAGATCACGGTAGCTGCTATTTCAAATTCACTTCCAAGAGCGGCCACGATCCCCACGCCCGGCCCTATTGCGCCCTCGCGGACTTCGGGCATATGGTCAGCTTTCTCCTCTCCGCCTATTCCGGCAAAGAACTGATTAATATAATGAACAATTTTATATTGAGCCATATTCCTATCTCCTTTACCTAAGATTAATAGCCTCTTGCTGCCAGCTTATTAAAGCCGTTGGCAATCGTTGATGCGATGATGATCTGAAGCTCTGCCTCGAAACTGCCGTCTTCATTCTTGCAGCCATCCCAGCCTCCGATCTGCATTTCGATAAACTCCTGTGTACCGATTACCTTATCCATTGCCGGGAATTTCAAAGTCGCATTTCCCTGTCCACAGGATGCCAATGCATCAGCTTCCTTACATGTATCCGCCAGCGACTGTGACTTTCCGTCCTTGCCCGGGAACTCATCTGTTATCAGTACCACCTTCGTTCCTGCATTCTCTACCTTCCTGCAGTTCATCATGAGGTCTGTGTCCGGGTTTCCATAACCTTCCTCTGTAATCAGCACGCCATCCAGCCCCATAAAACTGCAGAGCTTAGCCACCATATCGGAATGGCGTTCTTTATCTGCAAGAAATACATTCTCATTCGTCAGGATAACGCCCATAAAGTTGATATCTTTGCCATGGTGTTTATAGCAGTCCTCAATGACCGGATTATGCAGATGGTGATATGTCGTAACCTTATCACAAGGTGCCACACAGTTTCCAGAAACAATCGCGCCGTCCATAATTTCCGTAGGATACATATAGGTCGGAATAAACTGCTTTGCATCCACGCCATAATAATATGTATCATGCAGAAGTCCCTGAGACTGCAGCATATGAACATAACCTACCTTCGGAAGGTCCGGATACATCGCTGCCTGCTCGAAGATTGGCTTCGTCTCAAATATCTGGATTTCATCCGGCTCTACATCTCTGCCCGCTTCTCCCAAATACGCAGCAACCTTCAGTCCGGCCAGCCGTGCCGCCTTCTCATATACATGCGTTTCTAATCCGTCGGCCGGCTCCACTACTACGCACAAATTATATGTCTTGGAAAACGGACAGTAATCCGCGGCCGGTCCACTCATGTCGATTACGCCCTCCTGAAAAGCTACAATCTTTCCTGCAGTAACCACGCAGCATCCCTCCAGCGCATGGGTCACTCCTCCCCCCACTGAAGGACTGACTTTCCCAATCACTCCGGGGAATATCTCCCCGCCGCTTACCTTAACCCTTGGTTCAATGACATCCTTGACCGGCGTAATTCTTACCGACTCTCCCGGGCGCGCAATATCCACCTGACAGCCTGCGAGCTTATCATCTGCAAGGACAAGTTTTTCCACCTCTTCCCTGTTCACATAAAGAACGCCGTCCTTTACATGAGTCTTGTCATCGAACCGGATGTCTCTGATAAAGATCTTTCCCAATTCAAGCTTCATAAAAAGTACCTCCACTTCTTAATATTTGCCCTCCATTGTGCCGCAGTTCTCTAACCCCCAAAGCGTATTTAATAATTCATTCCATGTTTAACCGATCCCCACGGCTGAAATAAAACTTTTCTGAAAGAGATGACTGCTCTGAAGCACTCGGACGGCATCCTGGTTAACTGTAAAGCTACGCGTTTGTGCAAAAATGATACTTTTAAAAAGTAATCGCGATAACTTATGGTTACAATATACCATATGTTATCGCGATTATCAATAAACCTATTGTTAATTTCTATACAAACTATCTAATAAATGCTATTTTTGTGAAATTGTTACACTTTTGTCATACTATTTTTGTCTAGTTTTACCATGATGTAAAATCTATTGCATACAGGGAGGCTATTTCCCTGCACTCCCCGATAAACTGCTCTGTCATGTCCAATATCTCGTCATCCCTGATTCCTTTTTCCTGAATAAATTTAAAATATCCTAAGAAAAGTGTACAAATCATATGGTTCAGCTTTTTCGCATTTTCCGCTGTAATCTTACCTTTCTTTACAAGCATTTGGCAGACGTGATAATCTCTCTCATAGTATCCTGGTATCTCCAGCATTTCTTTCAGAAATGGACTTACCAATACAATAGCCTCAGGAAACATCTCATAATATTCCTTGAGGGCCTCCTCCAAATCTTTGTCTATATTGCGGTAAAATATAATTTCAAAGGCCTTCGGATTTTTAAAAGCTTCCAATGCATATGAACGCCAGATTCCAAAATGCATATCCCATATATCCTTCCACTCCTTTTCTCTCTTTGAAAGATCAAGAATATAGTCGGTCAGAGCATCTAACTGGGCATAAAAAAGCAGCTCGTCCAAATTCTTAAAATACCGGTACATACTGGCTGAAGAACATCCAAGCTCAGCTGCTATTCGACGTATACTAATAGCCTCCACCCCTTCTTTCCCTATAATTTCATTGGCTTTTATTACATAATCTTTTCGGCTCAAACATTTAAAATAGGGTGAACCTGGCTTTTTTACCTCTGTTTCTTCCATGAACATCTGTTTCCTCTCATTTATAATTTCGGGATGACATTCTCAATCATCGACAAATCAATTGTCTGATAGTCATAAAGAATTTTCTCATCATATTTGGGAAGCCTTTTGACTGCACTCCATTTTTCGAATGCTCCAATTGCTTCCTCAATCAACTGTATATCGTCCATATTGTCCCTGTTTCCTTCACTGTAAAGCAATATACTCCGGTAAGGCGTCTGATTTGGTTTTAAGCTGGACGCCTGCGGATGGGTCAGTAATTTGTGGTGTGAATAAATAAGGTCCCGGGTCTTTATTAAGACCTCCTCATAGGTAGTAAGTAGATAAATCTCACCAAAGCTGCTTTCATACTGACTAGCTGCCCTGCCGTTATTCGTGACAAGAATACATTTATTTAAATCAAACATGGTATATCCTCCTTATTCATATGGGGTAAAAATTTTTAGAAACATTTTCCTATAATATAGTCAATATAAGCTATGCAAAAGAAAAGGGCAGTAATCTGATTGACTTGCTGCCCCGCTTTCCCAACATGTCTATTATAGGTTGGCAGTTTAAAATTTGCAAGGAAAATATCGGTTGAAAAGGGGTCAGACCCTTTTGCCCTCCGTTTTCAGAATATTCTAAATTTAAAAAATATTCAAACATAAAAAAACGATACCTAATTGGTACCGTCTCCCTCATTC
>NZ_QUGN01000042.1:0-20481 GCF_003479085.1 Clostridium sp. AF19-22AC
TTTCATTTTCTTTTTCGTCATCGGTTCCGGTTTTTACCAGTTCCTCAAGCGACAGCTTTAATATATTATCATAACCTGTCGGTATTTGTCAACAACTTTTTTATTTAATTTTCATCTTTAATTTTCATCTGCTTTCTAGGTCGATATGCAAATCAGAATTTACTCTTTACATATTGAATTTCAGCATCTGTTAATCAAGAAAAGTTACTGTTTCAAGCGACAGCTTGACTAGATTACCACATCCGGCATCCCTCTGTCAATACTTATTTAGTTTTTTAATCTAGATTTAATCCAGATCCAGATTTTTAAAAAAGAGCTTTAGCACTGCAAACATCCAATAACTGCCGCTGTCAAGTCCAGGCAGCGGCAGTTATCCGTTCACAAATCTAAAGCTCTCAATATTTCCTTCTATTCTTCAACTACATCTGCATTGATAAAGCGATATACTCCTGTAGAAAGAATCTCATATCCTGTGATCTTGTCCTGATTGATCAGGCAGGTGTACACGTCATAAGAAATTGGCATATAAGCATACCCTTCCATAAGAAGTTTTTCTGCGGCATAGAACTTATCAAAACGTTCTTTTCCGGTAGAACCTTTCGCCTCTGTGATCAGCTTATCGTATTCCGGATTGGACCAGCTTGCATAGTTCATAGAGTTATCGCTTGTATATAACTCCAGATGTGTAAGCGGGTCATTATAATCTCCATACCAGCCACCGCGGCAGACATCAAAGTCATGGGCAACTCTGGTCTGGTGGAATACTGCTGATTCCATGTTTACTAATGTTACATCAATATTCAGGTTTTCTTTCCACTGCTGCTGGATAGCCTCTGCAACAGCCTTATTTTTCTCATTTGTATTGTAGAGCAGTTCTGTCTTTGGGAAACCTTCCCCATTTGGATAGCCGGCATCTGCCAGTAACTGTTTCGCTTCCTCAACCTTGCTGTCATCCTCCGGAATACCGTAGTCTCCGCTCACCTCATTGAATACCTTTCCGTCACTATCATAGATTACGCCCGGTATCAGGGAGTGTGCAGGCTGCTCTCCGCCTTTCAGGACATCTTCCACGATTGCCTTGCGGTCAATTGCGTAGGACAAGGCCTTGCGTACGTTCACATCATCAAACGGAGCTTTCGCTGTATTAAATGCATAGAAATTCGTGCCGTTCAATGGGCTGACCATAAAATTCGGGTCCTCATTGAGAAGACGCTGTTTCTCTGCCGGCGGAACCTCTGTGATTGCATCAATGTCCCCTGCTTCATAAGCAGTAAGTGCTGTTGTCTGGTCTACAATCATCAAAGCAATGATTTTATCAATTTTTACATTAGCAGCATCATGATAGTTTTCATTTTTCTCCATTACTAAACGGTCGCCAGCCTTATACTCTGTCATCTTATATGCACCGTTTGTGACAACCTTTTCAGGATCAAGTGCCCATGCACCATTCAGATAATCCACCTTATCCTCACGCAGTGGGAAGAATGTCGTATTAGCAAGAAGTGACAGGAATACCGGGTTATTGGAATTCAGAGTTACTTCAAATGTCTTATCATCTACTGCCTTATAAGACTCAATGCCGCCGGATTCAAAAATCCAGGAATAAGTGGATGCCACTTCCGGATCCAGTGCACGATTCCAAGAAAATTCAAAATCCTGCGCGCGGACTGGTTCCCCGTCTGACCACTTGTTATCTCTTAAATGGAAGGTATACACCTTTCCGTCATCACTGACATCATAATCTTCGGCTGCCGCACATACAAAATCATTGTCTTTTTCAATCATCAGTCCTTCATACATATGATTCAGTACTAAAGTTCCGTCATTTCCACTGTTCAGGCTCGGGTCAAGAGTCGTCGGCTCCATACCTATATTGAACGTAATTGATTTTTCCTTGCTGCCCGTATCTTCCGTCTTGCCCTTATCTTCCGGGGAATCCTTCTTCCCGGATGAACATCCGAACAACGTACCTGCCACAAGTGTTACTGCTAATAAAACTGATATGACCTTTTTCATAATTTTCCTCCTTTAATTTCTATCATTTCGTGACCACAGATTTCCGGAACTGTAAAGGTGATTTTTCCTGCCTCCTCATCAGAAAAATATTCTATTTCCTTTTGTCCCGGCACTATAGTTACGCTTTCTACAGGTGCATCCACACGCACGGCAATCTCTGTGCCGTACAGAGGAATCACATCCTCTACCATTTCCATCTTCTTTGCCTTTCTCACCGGAATATAGTGGAGGGCATGCAGTACATACCTTTCCTGATCCGGCTGGTGTGTCAGCTTCAGGTCCAGAGTAGACGGACCATTGTGCGTAACAAGAGGGGTGCCAAGAATTTCATATACTACATTTTTAAGCAGCTGTTTCACCCATTCGGTTGCATATTCCTCCTGAATCTTAAAAACCGGATGTGCAAACTGGTAAACACGTCCCTTCTGAACCAGTGCCGACGGGCCATACTGGTAGCTGCACGGTGTATGTCTGTGGCTGCAGTAATGCTCCCATGTCCGGTTAAAATAAGGAACCATCGTCTCAAGCAGAACGTCTGATCCTTCCCTGGGTTCTAAACTGGCCCCCCGCTCATACATAACAAACTCCATATCAGGGATCCCTGCTGCCACTTTTCCAGTCATAGCAATAAAGTCCGGGGAATATTCAGCATCGCCTTTTATATCAGCAGGCAGAAATGCCGCCGTGCTGCCGTCCTGCATGATTCCGGAATGGTAGGAGCTGATCAGCGCCCCGCCCTGTTCCACATATGCCTGTATTTTTGCCGCGGCCTCTTGACTGAGTGGCTCAATACTGTCAGGCAGGATAAGCAGCTTATACTTTTCAAACTCTGCCTGAGAGTCAATCACGTCAGCCTGTATACAAATATCATTTAAAAACTTCACTGCACCGGAAAGTTCATCCACAACAAAGGAAGACGACGCACCTTTGAACTCCATAGGCGCAAGGACTGCTGCCTCTGTAACAGGTACGGCTCCTTTACACCAGGGTTCCTTTTCTTCCACTTCTTTGTATACTTTGCCAATCAGTTCGTATGTGTGTTTATTCATCTTCCCGTTTGGATGCAGCTGGTCCCCGATAGAACACCCGCAGCCATACGCCAGCGCCCGGAAACATTCATACTGCAGGGATGCCAGATAACGCAGGGATGAAAAGTCTCCCCAATCCAGATGAAAACGGCCTGTCTGCCCCGTCATCGGAAGCCCCAGTGTCCTCGCATACATTGCCGTAGGCGGGAAATGACCATACCCCCACGCTCCTCCGGGAAGTGATTCGATCTCGAAATGGGTAAAGGTATCTTTATTTTTCCTGTGCTGTGTCCCAATAAATCCTACATTGTAAAATACCGGGCAGCCGGGCTGAATCTCGTGGATAAATGCCGTGATTTCTGCCTGAAAGCGGTCAAACACAGTCTGCGCGAATTCATATCTAACCTTTTCATCTTCCACGTTCAGTCCCAGTTTCCTCATGCTGTCCATACAATGATTGCAGCAGCATGGTCCGATATTCAGAATATCGAGAAACAGGCCATCCACCTCTCCCAGACAATCAAAGATATCTCTTAAATGCTCTTTGAAAAACTCTACATAAGGAGAATTCAAACAAATATTGCGGTAAAATCCCGGCTGCAGCTGTGACACGCGGAATGGAGCACCCGATTCCTCCGCACACAGCCAGTCATAATGTTCATGTGCAATCTTTTCGTCCCACTGCACGGTGGTATAAACAGGCACTTTAATATTACGCTTATGGCAGGCATCAATCTGCTCTTTCAGCAGGTTCTTCCTCTTCAGATTCGGATGGATCCTCTCCGGCATTGCCTTTGAGTCATAATATAGCCAGCCATGATGGCATCTTGCAAAACAAGTGATAGAGTCTACGTGTGCCTTTTCTACGGTTTCCGCAAACTCTTCCGGGTCAAAATCCGCTCCAATATCCGGAATCAGCCCGCTGGTATGGAAATCCAGATGAACCTGTCTGTACTTAAGTGTCTCTTCCATATCTATCTCCTTTTTTAAATATTTAACCCCTGCAGTTCTTCCGGTACGAATCTTCCGTCTTCCCTGATCAGCACGTCATCGAAATAAATCTTTCCCCCGCCGTATTCCGGTGTCTGGGCGAGGACCATATCCCAGTGTATCTTTGACTCGTTCCCATTGCTTGCGCCGTCACAAAAGTTCCCTGGCGTAAGATGGATGCTTCCCCACATTTTCTCATCCACACTGCCGTCATTCGTACATTTCCGGATATTTGGATTGATTCCAAAAGAGAATTCACCGGTATAGCGTGACCCTTCATCCGTATCCAGAATCCAGTTCAGTTCTTCTGTGTGGTTCGATGTTGCCTCCACAATTTTCCCGTCCTTGAAAACCAGTTTGATATTCTCAAAACAGATATCCTGGAAAACAGATGGAAGATTAAAGGTAATAAATCCGTTTACAGAATCCTTTACAGGCGCCGTAAATACTTCCCCGTCTGGGATATTCATCTTTCCGCAGCATGGCACGACCGGTATATCCTTAATGGAAAATTCAAGATCCGTTCCCGGTCCTGTGATATGTACCCTGTCCGTCTGCTCCATCAGCTTTTTCAGGGGCATTGCTTTTTCCTCCAGCTCTGCATAATCCAGATTGCATACACTATAATAGAAGTCTTCATAAGCCTCGAGACTCATATTTGCAAGCTGCGCAATCGCATGGTTCGGATAACGTAAGAGTACCCACTTCTTATCCATCCTGTACTGCCTGAGCATTGCCCTCGCGTTGGAGTAGCACTCCATCCCCTCTTTCGGGACATCAGACATCTCGGCCGCATTCAGCATCCCCCTGATGCCGATTGTAGCATCCATATTTTTCAGTATATCCGCGTAGCCCTGATACTGCAGCTGCATCTGTTCTTCCGTACATTGTCTCAAAAGTTTCCTGTTCACAGATGCAATCTCATACTGCACAAATGGCTGGGCCCCCGCTGCATAAATTTCGTCAATCAAAAGTTCAACCAACGGGGTCGTATCTGCCTCATTCGCTTCGATCAGCACTTTTTCCCCCGGCTGCACATCCACACAGTAGCGCACAAGGCGTCCTGCCAGTTCTTTCATTCTCTGGTCCATCTTAATCTCCTCCCTTAATCATATAAATGACATGCACAAAAATGCCCGCTGCCCATTTCCTTCAGCTGTGGCTCTGCTTCATTGCAAACGCTCTTGGCATATTTACATCTGGATGCAAACCGGCAGCCTTTCGGCGGATCAATAGGACTGGGCACTTCGCCCTCCAGCATAATCCGTTCCTTATGTTTATCCTTGTACGGATTCGGTATTGCGGACAGCAGCGCCTGCGTATATGGATGCAGCGGATTTTCATAAAGCTCGTCGCTTTCCGCGATCTCCACCAGCTGTCCCAGATACATGACACCGATCCTGTCCGAAATATGCCTTACCATAGAAAGGTCATGTGCAATAAATAAATAGGTAATGCCATACTTTGACTGGATATCCTCCAGCATATTCACAACCTGTGCCTGAATGGACACATCCAGTGCAGATATCGGTTCGTCACAAATAATAAAATCCGGATTCACTGCCAGCGCCCTTGCAATTCCGACGCGCTGCCTCTGGCCTCCTGAAAATTCATGCGGGTAACGGTTCGAGTGCTCCTGCTTCAGTCCTACGTTTTCCAGAAGCTGGGCAATCCTCTCCTGACGTTCCTTTCCTGATGCCAGCCTGTGGATGTCCAGCGGTTCCCCAATGATATCGCTCACTGTCATTCTTGCGTTCAGTGAGGAATATGGGTCTTGGAAAATCATCTGCATCTTTTTCCGGTAAGGAAGAAGCTCCTTTTCCTTCATCCGGCTGATGTCAGTCCCGTCGAATAAAATCTCTCCCTCGGTCACATCATAGAGGCGAATCAGCGTCCTCCCCGTAGTTGACTTTCCGCACCCGGACTCTCCAACCAGCCCAAAGGTTTCCCCCCTGTAGATCGAGAAATTGACATTGTCTACTGCCTTTACATACTGTGTCTTCCCCTTGCCGAAGCCTTTCTTCAAAGGGAAATATTTCTTAAGCCCTTTTACCTGCAGCAATTCTTGCTTTTCCATCAATTTTCTCCCCCTTCCTCCAGTAATGCCCTGACCTCGGGATTACAGAGATGGCATGCACACCTGTGTTTATCCCCAATTTTCCATTCGCTGCTGCACGCCTCCATACAGAGGTTCATTGTATGGGAACACCGGAAAGCGAAAGGACATCCGTCAAACGGGGTGATCAAATCCGGCGGAGAACCTTCGATCGGTTTCAACCGTTCCCTGCTGCCTTTCTTCACATTCGGTATCGACCGCAGCAGCCCCTTCGTATAAGGGTGCCCCGGCGTATCGAAGATTTCCCTGCTCGGAGCTTCCTCCATCAGCCTTCCGCCATACATTACCTGCACGAAATCACACATCTCAGAAACTACGCCCAGATCATGTGTCACAAGAATAATGGTCGTATCTGTCTCTTTTCTGATGTCCCGCAGCAAATCCATCATCTGCGCCTGGATCGTCACATCAAGTGCCGTAGTCGGCTCATCTGCCAGCAGCATCTCCGGTGAACAGGCCAGTGCAAGTGCAATCATCGCCCTCTGGCGCATCCCGCCGGAAAATTCGTGGGGATAACAGTTTATCCTTGATTTTGCGGAAGGAATCCTGACGAGTTCCAGCAATTCGAGTACTCTTTTATTTGCATCCTTTCTGGATACATGTTCATGTGTCATGATCGTCTCAGCAATCTGGTTTCCAACGGTAAATACCGGATTGAGAGAGGACATCGGGTCCTGAAAAATCATAGAAATTTTCCGCCCCCTGATATGCTGCATCTCACGATTTGATTTCTTCGTCAGGTTCTCACCCTCGAAAATAATTTCACCGGATTTGACTTTTCCCGGGTGCTGGAGCAGTCCCATAATCGACAGGAGAACCGTACTCTTGCCGCTCCCGGACTCCCCTACAATCCCAAGGATCTCGCCTTTTTTTACAGAAAAACTGACATCCCTTACCGCCCTGACTTCTCCGACATGTGTATAAAACGATGTTTCAAGATTGTTGACTTGTAATATCATCTCACTCATAATCATTCTCCCTGCTTTTACGTTATTTTCTAAGTTTTGGGTCCAGTGCATCTCTCAGGCCGTCTCCAAGGAAGTTAAATCCCAATACTGTCAGGCAGATACACAGAGAAGGCAGCAGCAGCTGGTACGGATAGCTTCTTAATCCCCCGAGAGCATCACTGGCCAGTGTTCCCCAGGATGCCGCCGGTGCGCTGATACCAAGTCCGATAAAGGAGAGGAATGATTCTGTAAAAATTGCACTCGGAATGTTCATGGTCAGGGTAACGATAATCGTGCTCATGGCATTCGGGATCAGGTGCTTCAGCATAATCCGTTTTCCCGATGCACCGATCGTCCTTGCCGCAAGAACGAATTCCTGCTGTTTGATGTTCAGCACCTGGCCGCGCACCTGACGTGCCATGTCTACCCAGTAAACAGAGCCAAGGGCAATGATGATTGTTTTGATACCGGGTCCCATCACGACCATCAGCAGCACCACATACAAAGTCAGCGGGACCGTACTGACGATATCGACAATACGCATCATGATATTATCCACCCTGCCGCCCAGATACCCTGCGATGCCCCCGTAAAGAACACCGATACAGAACTGTGCAAAGGTTGCAATCAATGCTACAAGAAGGGAAATCCTTGCCCCGTATACAAGCCTTGCAAGCATATCTCTTCCCAGATAATCCGTACCAAGGCGGTACGTCTTGTTCCACACCTTTTCCATCTCCGGTGTTTTCCCGTCAATTTTAAGTGTGAAGTTTTCCACAGAATTTGCGAGTTTCATGTCACCGTCTTTTCTCGCCTTCGCCGCTTTTGCCGCGCCGGAATAATTGAGTACGACCTTTTTCCCGCCGACGTCGTATACCTTTTCCCGCATCATCTTATTTTCATCTTCCGCCTCTACCCTCTCCTTAAGTTTCCCGCTGCCGTCCAGAGTATAAAGACTGTATTCTGAATTTACATACAGGAGGGTATCCTCATCCATGCGGTAAGCCTCAAGCCTGGGCGGTATATTGGTCATCGTCAGGTCCTGGCTGTAGTAATTCTGGGTGGTGAGTGCATATCCAAATACTGCAAATAATACCATCAGGACAATAATCACTGACCCCAGTATCGCAAGCTTATTTTTCATGAAACGCCTTCTGACATCCTGCCAGTATGTCAGACTCGGGCGGGTAATATCCTGTGATTCCTTGTTGGTAAAATAGACTCGTTCTACATCTTTTCGTGTAATGTGCTTTGCTGTATTTTCCATCCTGCCCTCCGTTAATCCTGAAACTTAATGCGCGGATCCAAGAATGCATAGGCAATATCCACCGCCAGAATCATAATTGCCGCGATTGCTGCATAAAACATGGTCGTTCCCATGATTACGGTATAATCACGGTTGTTGATTGCCTCAACATAAAACTTTCCCATGCCCGGTATGGCAAATATTTTTTCGGTCACAAACGAGCCTGTCATAATGCCTGCTGTCATCGGCCCTATATATGTAACAACCGGGATCAATGCATTTTTTAAAGCGTGTTTGAAAATCACCTTCCGCTCCGGCAGTCCTTTTGCCCTCGCCGTGCGTATGTAATCCTGCCCGCATACCCCCAGCATGCTCGAACGGGTCAGCCGCAGTACATATGCAAGTGAAAATCCCGCAAGGGAAATGGACGGCCCGATATAACTTTTCCAGGAATCTAATCCATGTGTTGGTATCCATCCCAGCTTGGAACCAAACACATACAGGATCAGAGTTCCCAGAACAAACGTCGGTATCGCAATCCCCAATGTTGCGAATACCGTAGTCAGGTAATCTGGAAATTTATTTTGCTTTAAAGCGGCTATGATTCCAAAAGGAATACCCAGTATTATCACGATTGCCAGTGCAACCAGTCCCAGCTTTGCAGAGACCGGAAAGCTCTGTGCGATCATGTCTGATACCATGACACCGTCCTTTTTGAAGGATGGTCCAAAATCAAAAGTAGCCGCACCTTTCACATAGTCAACATATTGTTTCCAGACAGGGTCGTCCAGATGATATTTCTTCTCCAGGGCTTCGAGTACATTCTGGGGCAGGTTCCTCTCTGTTGTAAAGGGACCTCCCGGTACAGCCTTCATCATGATAAACGTAATCGTACAAACTAAAAACAAGGTGACAATAATCGAAACACAGCGTTTCAATATGTATTTTGCCATCTCCACACTCCTCCTTTACTAAATCCCTCTATCTAGCTTCCTCTTTCATGAACTGTATATTCTGTACACTCCTTTCTTTAATTATCGTCTTTATTTTGTGTGTTTTACATGTGGTAGTACTGGTACTACCAATACTCTTTTGTGCTAATCATACTTTATTAACCGATTTTTGTCAATACTATTAGATATTATGTATATTTCTGACAAATTCTGTCCCTGTAAAATATTGCAAATATATTTTTTTTCATTTATACTAGACTATACTAAACGTGGAGGTGATAATTTTATGTTGACCCCTATAAAGAAAACTGGAAAACAAGTTCTCTATATCCAGATCGCAGACTCTATTATGGAATACATAAAAGATAAAAAATTAGTAGTGGGGGACAAGCTTCCCAGTGAACGCGTATTAAGCGAATCCCTGAAAATCAGCCGTAACTCTGTCAGGGAGGCATTACGCTTTTTAGAAACACAGGGAGTCATTACAGTACACACCGGTATCGGTTCTTTTATTGCCTGTGACTGTTCCGCCCGTTCCGTGTATCTGCAGTTTACCCAGTTAAATTATCAGGAAACACTTGAAATCAAGATCGCACTCGAGATCCTGCTTGCCAGTAAAGTAGTGGATACAATAACAGAAGAACAGCTCACTGCCCTTGACCTGCTCATAGCAAATATGGATTCCGAGGGAACCAGTGGCACTCTTTTTCATGAAACAGACCTGAGGTTCCACAAATATTTGTATGAGCTGTCCCCGAATGCGACATTAAAAAATATGATTTCCGATATGACTGATACACTGGATAATTACTGGTCAATGTCGGGAGGATTTCCGGAGGATAATAAGAGTATAGAATTCCACCGCAATATCGTCCGGGGACTGCATGACAAGGATTTTGCATTTATTCAGGAAAGCTATAAGGATATGCTGGAGTATGATATTGAATTATTTCAAAAACATATTAAGGACCAAGAGTAAAGGAGGATTTTACGAAGATGAACCAACAGTTGAATGATTGGATTGACTCACACCAGGAGCTTATTATTGAGAGCCTCTGCTCCCTGCTGGAGTTCCCAAGTGTGAAAGATCTGCCGGCCTCAGAGGATATGCCTTTCGGCAAAGGTATCGCAGATTGTCTGGACTATATGCTTTCATTAGGGAAGACTTATGGATTTACATCTAAGAATTTAGACGGCTATGCCGGATTTATAGAGTCTGAGCCCTATGGAGAAGAGCTTGTCGGAATCCTCGCGCATCTGGATGTCGTACCTGCAGGGGAAGGCTGGACACACCCTCCTTTCGGCGGTGCAATCGATGCGGACCGGATTTACGGCAGGGGGGCAATGGATGACAAAGGGCCTGTCATTGCCTCATTTTTTGCAATGCTTGCTTTAAAAGAATGCGGAATCCCTCTGAACCGCAGGTTACGGCTCATCATGGGGTGTGACGAGGAAAGCGGGCTGACCTGTATTGACCACTACCGCGAAGTGGAAGAGATTCCGACAATGTCCTTCTCCCCCGATGCGGATTATCCGCTTGTCAACTCGGAAAAGAATATTTACCATGCTTACTATGAGTGCAAGCTGGATTCTGATATCACAATTCAGTGCGGGGAGAGAGTCAATATCGTCCCGCCGCTGGCTTCAGCCATCGTGCCGTATGATATGTCCACGGTTGCAGAACTGGCTGATGATGCAATGAAAGCAGCCGGTTTTGATTACAAACTTTCAGGGACAGAAGAAGGAACCAAGATAGAAGTGTTCGGAAAGGCCAGCCATTCCTCGCACCCGGAAAGCGGAAAGAATGCCCTGCAGGGGCTGATTTACCTGCTTACATTACTGCCTCTGAAAGAAGAAGACCATAAAATCATACATTTATTGTATGATATGTTTAAGCTGGAGTACAATGGAGAATCTCTGGGCCTCATGCGTGAAGACGAATCCGGCACCCTGACCCTCAACGTTGGTGTCATGCAATGGACACACGAGGGATTTGAAATGCAGATAGATGTCCGGGCCCCGCTCAGTACGACCCGCAAAGAAATCGAAGATACGATCAATGACAGAATTTCAGGAAGTGGAATCATATGCGCGGATAAGACAAAGTTTGTAGATGGTCTGTATGTCCCGGAAGACAGCGAACTCGTAGCCAAGCTGCTTAAATCATATAGAGATTTCACCGGGGACTACAGGCCCCCTATGAAAATCGGTGGCGGCACATATGCCAGAAGACTTCCGAATGCAGTCGCATTTGGAATCGAATTTCCAGAAAAAGATAGTGTCATGCACATGCCGGACGAGTATATTGATATCGAAGATCTAATTCTCGACACAAAAATACTTGCCCATGCAATGATGGCATTGGCAAGTACAGAATAAATACTGAATATTCTGAAAACGGGGTGCAAAGGGGTCAGACCCCTTTGCGCCCCGTTTTTAGAATTGTTTATCGAATCTATTTTCCCATACCCTTTTCTACATAACTCATATCACCGGCTGTTTTCACTGTATACTTACCATCTTCATATTCTACAATAGTTACAGAACAGTTATCCAGTGATATATCTTCTCCAACCTGTCCCGGGGCAATCACCTCAAGCATTGTAGGGATTAAACTTCCACTTGAAACTACAAGTACATTTCCCCCGCCTTTATCCGCTGCCGCTTTCACGATTTCATCCATTGCTTCCTGACACCGTGTGGTGATATCTTCATATGTCTCTGCTGTGCCTGTTGGGTCGTTTTCAGCAATTTCATTCTGGAGGTCTTCTACAGTAAGATGCTCCATCAGTTCCGCATATTGGCTCCATTCCTCATCATATTTCAGGCCATAAGCTTCATATATGGGGTCCCATAATTCATGGATCGGTTTCCCCTCATATCCGCCAAACCCATATTCCCGAAGTCCTATGATTTCATCAAGTTCAGGAACATCGTTTTTATTCTGATTAAGTATGTGCTTGGCAGTTGCCCTTTGTCTGCCCAGATCTGATGAATATGCTGCCGTGAACTTTATATCTTTCATTCCGACTCCAACTGCATCTGCCTGTTTTTCCCCTTCTGCGGTCAGGGGAGTATCTGACCATCCCTGCATCTGGTCGGTATTATTAAACATTGTTTTCCCATGACGCACGATATACATGGTAATGGTATCCGGTCCACTTGCCTCTTCAGCGGAAGAACAGGCGAATAAACCGATAGATAAAGCTGCTGTAAGTAAAACTGCGATTATTTTTTTCATATTTCTTCAGTTCCTTTCTATCTGTTACAGTGACTTAATACATCCTCTATCATTTCCTCTGTGAAGCAGCCTCCCGAAAGCATCTTCACCCATCTCAATGGTGTAGTATCATAGGCATTCTGTATAAATTCCGGTTCTTCAGTAAAAATCGGATACCCTTTATCACTGCACCACTTCATCCATTTTTCGAGTACAGCTTTCCCCTCGGGACTTCTGGAAATCTCAGCAATTGTGCTGTTCTTATCACATTTGCACCGGGGCAGCTCATCTCCTTCCAAAACGATGGCCTGTTTCATCCGGATATCTCTGGAGGATGCACACACAAGTATCTCGTATTCGCCGGATTCTACCTGCCATGATCCGTTTTCGGCATCATAATAGCGGAACGCTTCTTTTGGCAGGTGGATCGTGATCTGCTTTTTCTCTCCGGCCTCCAGCCAGACTTTTTCAAAGCCTTTCAGTTCCTGCACGGCCCGTATGATTCCCGTTCCCTTTTTCTGTACATAAATCTGGACTACCTCTGCGCCATACATGTCTCCTGTGTTCTGCACTTCGAGTGTCACATCTACGGTATTTTCTTTCACAGCACTGACAGATAAATTACTGTAACTAAATTCTGTATAGCTTAAGCCGTAACCAAACGGATATAATGGCTCTATGTTCTTTTTATCATAATATCTGTATCCTACAAAAATCCCTTCTCCATATCTTGTTTTGTTCTGCATTCCCGGAAAGTTCAGATACGATGGATTATCCTCCAGCTTTACTGGAAATGATTCTGGCAGCTTTCCTGACGGATTCTTTTTACCAAACAGAATATCCGCAGCCGCACCGCCTGCTGCCTCACCTGCGAGATATGTCTCAAGAATCGCTTCTGCCTCATTGGAAAACGGCATTTCTACTGGTGATCCATTACATAATACGACAATCACTGCAGGATGAATCCGGGTAATCCGGTGGATGAGCTCCGTCTGATTATGCGGAAGTTTTATATCCTCTTTATCCTCACCTTCATTCTCAGCCCGTTCCGGGTATCCTGCAAATATGATAACCTTGTCACAGCCATTCACTACAGATTCTGCCTCTTCCAGCAGCAGCCCGTCATCACCGCCGTCCAGCAGGTAGCCTTTTGCAAACACAGCCGAAGGCTCATATACCCTTATTTCTTCAAACGGGCTGTCCACGTGGTAAGGATGTACCTTGCAGCTTCCGGTTCCCTGATAACGGATGTCGGACGCAAGTTCTCCTAAAACAGCAATCTTTTCCCCAGATGCAAGAGGCAGTACCTTGTTCTCATTTTTCAGGAGAACCATACTTTCCCCGGCTGCTTCTCTGGCCAGTTTATGATGGGTCTCCCAATTTATTTCCGCCGAAACCGGCACGTTCTTCTGTGCCCTCGCCTCAAGGATATGGTCAGACAGGCGCAGTATCCTTGTCACGGCTTCGTCTATCTTATCTTCGCTGATCTCACCATTCTTTACTGCCTCCAGAAGTATCCTGTCGCTTTTTCCCTGGTTGCCCGGCATTTCCAGATCAAGCCCCGCCTGTACAGATTTTACCTTTTCATTTACCGCACCCCAGTCCGAAACGACTGCCCCGTCATACTGCCATTCCTTTTTCAGCACCTGATTCAAAAGCCAATCATGCTCCGACGTATAGGTACCGTTCAACTTATTATAAGAACACATCACAGTCCAAGGCTTCGCCTCTTTCACGACACTTTCGAAGCAGGCCAGATACAGTTCTCTTAATGTGCGCTCATCTGCCAGAGAATCCGATACCATTCTTCTCGTTTCCTGATTATTTGCCGCAAAATGCTTCAGCGATGTCCCTGTACCGTTTTCCTGTACTCCCCTGATATATCTGGCAGCAAGCTGTGATGTCAGATAGGGATCTTCAGAAAAATACTCAAAATTTCTTCCTCCCAAGGGACTTCTCTTTAAGTTTACGCCCGGTCCCAGCAGGATGTCGACATCTGCCGCAATACATTCTTCTGAAAGAGCTTTCCCTATCTCGTACAGAAGTTCCCGGTCCCAGGAACAGGCCAATGCACAAGCCATAGGAAAACAAGTAGCAGGCAGACTTTCATTCATCCCTAAATGGTCTGAAGACGTAACCTGTTTCCTCAGCCCGTTCGGTCCGTCTGTCATCATAAATGACGGAAGATTCACATGTTTCACTTCTTTTGTTGTCCAAAAATCCGCCCCTGACAGTAATCCTACTTTTTCCTCTATTGTAAGTTCCTGTAATTTTGATTCCATCTTTTCTTCCATTATTCAATACCCTCTGCTTTCTTCCTTGCATTTGCTTCTCTGATCTTGAGTTCCGCCATAATCTGCGGATATTCTTTATCCAGTTTATAGAAAACCAGACACACAATCTGAAGTGCCACCATAACGATCGGAACGTACAGATACATAGAGGAAATTGCAGAAACCGCCGACTGGGGCTGAACCTCAAGCATACCATTGAACATATTGGCCGTTAAGATTGCACCTACAATTGCACTTCCTATTCCGGCACCCGCTTTTGCGCCAAAGGTAGATGCGCTGTACAGAAGGCCTTCTGTCCTGACTCCTGTCTTCCATTCCCCGTACTCTACTGTATCCGCCATCATAGCATATAAAACTGCCCAGAATGGAACGGTACCGAGACCTTTTACAAGTGTTGCAGCGACAACCATTGTCAGATTTTCCGGCTGAACCAGCATCAGCAGACAGCCGCACAGGGTAATACAGCATCCGGCAATTGCCAGCGGTTTCTTTCCAAACTTTTTAATCAGTGGTGCCATGAACGGGATTCCGATAACGGCCGGAAGATTCAGCGCAATATTGATCGGACCCATGAGAGTCTCATTTCCAAGGATATATTGTGCATAATATACTGTTGTTGTTCCGCTGAATGTCGTATTGATTGCATAAAGAAGCCAAACACCGATCAGCAGGAGCCAGTAATTATTTTTAACAACTGCTTTTAATGCTTTCTTTACCGGAACCTGTTCCTGAACTCCCAGTTCCTCCGTTACTCTTTCTCTTGTACACTTAAAACATATCAGGAACATTACTACAGCAAGCGTAGCATAAATGACCATCGTCTTAATCCATGCTGCCTGATCACCGCCCAGACTTTTGATAATTGGCAGTGTGACAGCAGTCACAACCATCGTTGCGAGCATTGCCATTGTCATACGCCAGATGTTTATAACAGACCTTTGGTACTGGTCTCTTGTCATCAAGGTGTTCAGCGCACCATATGGTACATTAATTGCAGTATAGAAGACTGTCATAACTAAATTGTATGTGATAAACGCATAAACAATCTTTACAACCATACTTGCATTTCTAGGCACACATACCAGCAGAATACAGGCAATTCCGAAAGGAACTGCCATCCACAGCAGCCACGGACGTGCTTTTCCGTATTTTGACCTTGTCCTGTCTATCAAAAATCCAATCAGCACATCTGAAATTCCGTCAAAAATCTGTGAGAACATCAGCACGGAACCTGCAGCAGCTGCAGAAATCCCCACTGTATTTGTATAAAAATATGTAATCAGTGAGCACGCCAGCGCGAAAATCAAATTACTCGCGAAATCACCCAGACTATAGGCAAACTTTTCACCTATCCCTACTTTTTCCATGTCAGAACGCATCTGTTTCATAACAGGTTCCCTCCTCTACCAGTTCTTATATAAGTTTCTGGGCAATGGCAGTGCCCTGAACAATTCTCCTAAGCTTCTGTCACAATATTCCCCATCCTCCTGCGGAGCTTCTGCATATTCCAGAAGTTCCGGCAATTTTCTGTCCTGTCCTTCATGCTCCCGGTATTTCCTTTGACATTCTCTCAGTTTCTGTTCGTCCTCCCATACCGGAGAGATACAGCCAGCCGTATGGAACCGGCCCGGAAATTCAGCGCCCCACTTTAATGCCCCGTAAGCCCCTTCTCCTGCTCCGGCCACAAAACATTCTTCTCTTCGTTTGGAAACCGGGAAATAAGCTTCTGCCTTTGCCTTTACTTCCTCTGTCAGATAGGTCCAATACGCGCTGCCTCCCATATTTTCATAACAACCGTTGTCCACACTCGGCATAACAACTGCTGTCTGATTTTCCATTGCATAACGCTCCACCGATGTATTGCGTATCCAGTCAATGCCGGTGCCATTCCTGCCATGAAGCAGATAGACTACTGGGAATCTGCCTACTTTTAAAAGCTCCTCACGTTTATAAAAAATATCCGGTTCAGGTATAATTACTTCCATCCCCATCGTTTTCCCCAATATATCTGAATGATAATTACATTGAATCCATGCCATCGTCTGTTCCCTCCTCACTTTTCAGCCAATCAAAGAATCTTTGGATGCTTACATCCCAGAACGGCCAGTTATGGTCCCCTTTCCACTCTTCATAGTGAACCGGAAGACCAGCCTTTTCTGCTGCTGTTTTAAATGCCTGGTTCTGTGCATAAAGGAAATCCTCTGTACCACAGCTTTGATAAAGCCTCGGCATACATTCCCTGCATTCTCTAAATCCCTCTAAAAGGTGGATGGGGTCCGCGTCTGTTCCCTTCAGACTGCCTGAATCCTTCACTCCAAAAGCGCGTTCCATCATAAACTGTGTCTGTGCCTCATCCATAAAACCAACCGACGTACTGCTCATAGATGTCAGGTCTACTGCGCCGGAAAATGTCCCTGCCGCTGAAAATACTTCTGGATTATTCAGTGCAATCCGCATTGTGCCATATCCTCCCATTGAAAGCCCTGCGATAAATGTCTCCTCTCTTTTGTCTGACAGCGGGAACATCGCCCTTGTAAATGCCAGGAGTTCCTTTGCTACATAGTCATAGCAGTTATACCCCATAGGCATATTATTGTAGAAGCTTAAACCCGCCTCCGGCATTACCACAGCAATGCAATGCTGCGCAGCATAACGCTCTACACTTGTAAAACGAATCCAGTTTGAATAGTTATCGGATGCCCCGTGCAGAAGATACAGGGTTGGAAAACGCACATCATTTTCCCCTTCCTTTACATCTACTTCCGGCAGAATCACATGAATGTCAGTCGTCATCCCCAGGGAATCTGAACCAAATGAACAATGTATCAATGCCATTTTTATTTCCTCCTTGTTTTGATGACTTCATTATATTTTTTTTACTGAAAGTAAGATAGCCTGTTTTCTTTCGTATTATTGCATAATTTCTTTTATTTTTTATCCTCCAAATTAAGCATTTTGCTATACTATTTCCATAAGGATAATTTTTCACTATTAAAAAGTATATTTATATACAAAAAAAGCAGACTCTCTATTGAGAATCTGCTTTTTCCAGTAGAATAAGCTTCACACTTTGCGGTGGAAGCGTCAGTTCCAGCTGACGGAATTCTTCGTTTGACAGCAGCATACACTGGTATGCAGGAACCGTACTCTGCTGTAGATACAGGACCTCTTCCGCCGTCAGAGATGAAGGCGCCCCCATCTTTATCCACGCTTCAAAGGCACTTCCGTTTTTATCACTAATCGTGTACTCACGCATCTTAATAAACTCCCAATCCCCAATCCCGTCTATGAGCAGCTGATACCGGATTCGTTCTCCATCCAGAAATGCCCCTGTCCGGTGCATCCTGTCTACACCATTCAGATGCCTGTAACGGTAAAGTTTATTAAAATGTACACAATTATAAAGGAAAATCTGGATCTGTCCGGATATTTTCTTCGTGACAAAATATCCGTCTCCTCTGGCAACCATATAATCTCCCAGTTTTGCAAGCAGTTCCATACAGTAATATCCGCTTTTCTTAATACTCTGGCACGTAAACAAGCCAAAACCGCCATGAAATTCTTCCTGTGCGGGAGCGACTTCTTCGATATAATCACTCAATCCCCAGTATCCAAAAGCAGACACCCTGTCATAATTCTCCAATAGGCTTTTTGCAATGTATGCCGCCTTGAAACTGGTATCATTCGTCAGATCTCTCTGCCAGATCGTAGAATTCCATTCAACGAATACAATCTCCGGCACTTTCCCATCCCTCTTCTTATGGTACTTCTCAAGACGGTCCAGTAAATGCCCGATATACTTTTCATCCCAGCTGGTCACCCGGGAAAATGCCTCCGGTGTTTCGATTAGAACAATTTCTTCCCCTTCCTCCTTCTCACCCTTCTTAGAAGGATAAAGGTCTATAGCAAGAAATTCCGGACTGCAGTGTGTCCTTTCCGTATACTCTATAAATTGCTCGTAAAATCCCCCATCCTCCCAAATATAATAGGAATCCATAGCCGGTCCGCCCACCTGAATCTCCGGATGAACCAACTTTAACACTTCAAAAGATTTCCTGTATAGTTCAAAATATTCTGTTATTTCATAATTCCCATAATATGAATAACTGACTGGCCCTGTCCACGGTATAAACCTCCACGACAATACTTCCTCTTCCCCATAACGCTCCATTAGGTGAACAGTAAGATTTCTCACCAGGCCACACCATTTCTCCATGTTGTTCGGCATCCCCATGTTTACAGATTTAATAAATATTTTTTTAGACTCTTTTGACAATACCGAGGGCATGAAACTCAATTCCACATAAGGTTTCAGACCGATAGACAAGAAAAAGTCAAACAACATATCTGTATACTTATAATTATAGACCGGGGTACCGTCTTCCTCTTCTCTATACAACATCATATCATCATCCAGCAGTCCGTGAAAATGAATATACTGAAAGCCAATTTCTTTCTGGATTGTACGAAGCTGGTTCTGAATAACAGCCGACAGACCTTCCTTGGCAAACCCGATATTCACCAGTGTTTTCCAATGATGTCTGAGCCGTTTTCCTTTGACTGACACATCCACATTTATTTTTCTGCTTCTGGCGCGTTCCCTGATACCATGTCCCTGTATTGTTTCCTGGCTCTTATATTTCAACAGTTCATAGAATAACTCCTGCTCTCTTTCATCTGGTTCCTTCTGAACCAACATCTGGTTTCTGAATTTCACCGGTGTCATTTTATAAAACTCATGAAATCTCTTAATAAACTGTGTTGCATCTTTAAAACCACACAGATGTCCAATCTCGGTCACAGAAAGTGCTGTATTCAGTAGTTTCCCGGCGGCTGCCTGCAGGCGTACCTGGTTAAGATACTGGTTAAATCCGATCCCCGCCTTCTTCTGGAAGTATCTGGACAAATAATTCATGGACAGATATTCTTCTTCCGCAACCTGCTTCAACGTAAGCGGCTGGGCATAATCCTCATGTATCCTCCTCAAAATACGGCTGAGCCGCTCCAGAGAATGGTCCTCCGTTCCTCCTTCCAAAGAACTTTTTACCGCAAATCCCTCCCCGAGAAAATAGAGTATCCGACATACATAACTCTTTACCAGAAGGCTGTCATTCTTTTTTTCTTTCACACAAACTTCAAAAAGGTCCGCCACCAAACGGCGCAATTCCTGAAAAGCTTCCCTGTCATTCTCCTCCTGCTGGTCACTGCGGCAAAAGATCTCCCATTCCTTTCCCAGCTTCATTCCCTCTGTCGCTTCTTTAGAAAAGGAAACCGTCAGAATATCCGCTTCAGATTCTCTTAAAATCTGGTAAAGGCAGAGTGGATTCACCACCCATAAATCACCGGCCTTCATAGGGGCAAGCTCTCCGTGGCAGCTAAAAGCACACTTCCCCCGAAGGACGAGCAGCATATTCAGATTGCCGCTCCAGTGCAGCTGCCTCTCTTCTTCCTCATTCAGAATAAACCTCACCAGTTCATGCATCGAACCATCCCCCATGATCACAAGTCGCAAAGGGGTCTGACCCTTTTGCGGTCCGTTTTCAGAAAATTCTCAAAATATCCTGTTGTACCATCACCTGTATATTACAAAAAACGATACCTACTGGTACCGTCTCCCTCATTCCATCTGTATATATACCTTCAAAACCGCATACAAAGAATCTTTCCATCC
>NZ_QUGN01000043.1:0-19249 GCF_003479085.1 Clostridium sp. AF19-22AC
AGGATTTAACCTTGTAACTTAACTAACTGACATTGGTTCACGGGATGACTTGGAATAGAATGATCGATGTTGTAGACTAATAGTAGTCAAAACCATCGATCGTCTTTATCCGAATATTTCAGCAACTTGGTCGAATAAGTTGTTCTCATCATTCTGGCGCATCATAACCAGCATGCTCATGCAGTCACAAAGATGCTCGATGCTTTCGGCACTTCGGAATGACATGGCCTGCTTCTGCTTTCTTTTGAAGTTTCTGAGAAGACGTTCGGCAAGGTTATTTGTTGCTGGAACCATTGGATTATGCAGAAACAGAAGATGATTTGTTGCAAGCTTATTCATCCGTTGGCAAAGATTAAATTCCTCCCTGTAATAATCGCTTGGAGGTTCGTAGCTATATTCCTCATCTGCTGTCTGAAGGATCTTACGATACCGGTCTTCAAGCTCGGCAACTATTACCGGATCTGGAATTGTATTTTCCGGTATTCCATTTCGGAAATGGATCATTTCCTGCAGCAGACTTCTCATCTGCTGATTCCATTTCAACTCTGGCTCGTTTATGGTGCTGTCCTTGAGATATCGTAAGATATGGGCCAGACATTCCTTATGATCACTTCCGTACCGATAGAATGTTGTGTCATGATCATGAATCAGGATCCCATAATAAGTTTCAACTGGAGTCCCTTTGATCCCCTCGTGTCCTTTTTTCTCACGTGATTGATAGAGGATCTTTCCATCTGGGCTGGCACTTACGAAAACAAAGTGACTTTTTCCGTTCAGCTTTGCATTGGTACAGTCAGAATGCATGACCGTCGATAGCAGCAGATCTGAAAAGACTTCTTTTCGTTCCTGCTTTGTTTTCCCGGAAAATGATCTTGATAATTTATTGATCATTCCTTTTGAAATGTTTAGCTTTCCTCCAGTTAAATCTGAAAGGAATCTACGGCTCTTATCGATTGATACACAGCATTCATGATTTAACAGTGACTTTTAAGCCGACCAGCTGTTTTCGGATATACTTACCAGTCGCTTTGAAATCAGGATCCTCCAATACTTCAGCAGAGGGCGCGAGAAGAATCACGGGTTCTGTTGGAATCTGCTTTTTCCGTGCATGATGAGGGTGTCCGGGCTGGGCTCCTGGTTTGCGTCCCGTCTTTTCCCTGCTATTGGAAACCTTTTTATGGGTCCGTGATTGTGATGATGGGATGGAAGAAGACTCGAAATCACGGTTAATCCGGGCGATCAGATCCTTATTCTTGCCCCTTTCTTCTTCGAGTTCTGTTTTGACATCATACAATTCGCAACGCTGTTCTGTAATCTTATCTTTTGCGTCATCAAGCTTGTGTTCTGCGTGTAATGCACGCTCGAGTAATTTTTTGTTTTGCTTTTTTAAGAGCCGGCTTTCTTTGGCGTGCTCTTTTTCGAGGATCTCAGCCTGCTCAAACCACATCTCTCGATTTCTGCGGATATCAAGCCTGAGACCTGCAATCAACTGCTCTTTTTTACTCAGTTTCCGCTCCAGCCAACGCAGGTCTTTCTTGTATTGTTCCTGCATTCGGACATACTTCTTCCCTGATTTGAATGCCGCCAGCTCTTGCAATGCTGCATGTAATCGGATCTGTAAGGATGAGATATGTTCAAATGCGGAATTGTTCATAATTAAAGGCCCTCAACCAAAGATGGAAATTCGTCAATCACTGCCTCCAGCTCATGCTGGTATTTTTCCATATGAGCGATTATTTCCTTTTGTGATTCAATGATACGGTCTCTGAGTTTCGCTTCACGTTCTAGTCCAGCGATATATTGGTTTAGTACATCGAATTCGTGACTATAATCTTTTCCTTTTGCCATAAAGCACCTCCACTAAAATGCCTTAATTATAACATTTATGCGGAAAAATGGAGAATTTAACTACAGAGTAGGACTGGCAATATGACGGTGGATAAGTGATGGTCAGAAGCTGACAATAAGAGAAAAACAAAAAAAGAATCCACAAAAATGTGGAGATTTTCTGTCCAGCAAAGCGAATTTCGGAAGAACAGGCAAGGCGACATTCGTCCTCTTGCCTGAGACAGATTTTATCCACAAAATAAAAAATTTATTTTTGTGAAATATGACTATGACTTATATATATACCGTGAACAGTAACATTATTATCAATTCTAGATCAGCCAAACACTCCCAAATTTAGTTTATTTTTGCCATTATTTATTGCCTTAAGAAAATTTTAAGTTATTCCCACCCCTCTTCTTTAGAAAACAGGCGTATGATTCAGGCTGAGGAGGAAATATTATGAAAAAATACCTGTTTTTGTCCGCCGCAATACTTACTGCATTCTCACTGACCGCCTGCCGGGGCTCCAACTTCAGCGGCAGCCGAATCGGGGATGACAGCCATCTGCTCATGGAATACCGTATCTTTAACGGTACAGATTCTCAGTTACTTGAACTGGAAAAAGGGGATGTCATCGATGCAGAACTTGTAATCGACAGTGGACAGTTATCCGTAAAAATCCAGAAGGATAAGGATGATCCGGTCTATGAAACGAATAATATTGTCTCTTCCGATACCTTTCAGGTCCCGATTGAAGAAAGTGGGTCATACAAGGTCACAGTAACCGGAGAGAAGGCAAAAGGCAGTGTAAAATTTGAGCAAAATTCCGGGACAGAGGCTTTACTTAATTCTTATTATGAAGCACAGGATTCGCGTGCATTTAAGATGTTTAATAAATCCATTTTTAAACACCTTGCCAGCGGATGGACCGCCAAACTCGGTGATATCGAAAATCCAAAGTGGAATTACGATACCTTTGCCAAATATACTATTTTAGATAAGGACATGAATCCTGATATGGAGAAAGATTCATTATACATCTGTACATTTTCAGCTGAGAACCAGAAATGCGGCTATGCCGTCATATCATATGACAGCGACAGCCTGTCACTGGTACGTGCAGTAGAAACACCATATTTATTTGATATGCACAAGAATATCGAAGGTATAAAAAAAGAGCTTAATTACAGCAAAGTCCATTCGGCATCCAAAGCCTCAAGGGTGCAGATTATGAATGGGGAGGAGCCAATAGAAGGAATTTATATCAGTGATAATGAGGGGAATCATTATCTGTATAACTTTAACTAACGAAATCAGGCAGTCTCTTTGCAGTATTCTTTTATCAGTTGAAACAATCTGTCCCCTGAACACACCGGTACTATCGCAGTAGAGCCTGCCAGATTGGCCTCCCCGTAAATATCCTCTCCCTGAGTCAGGACGAGTGCCGGTATGACATCATAGGAAGGCCCGAACAGGACTTCCAGATACTCACAGTATTTTGCTGCCTGACTGATGTCTTCCTCAAGCGCCTCATCCTTCATCTTAAATTCCAGTGAAAACACCTTCTCTTTGGTAATCAGTATCACATCCGCATAAATCCTTATGTATCTGGCCCGCTTAATCCTGAGTTCAAATAAGATTTCCCACTTCTCCCATTTTGAAGTACCGACTCCATGCATCATCAAATCTCCGAACAGGTTCTGCATAGTATTGTAGGTATCTTCGAAAGAATGGAAGAGCCCCCTCGTATCATTCAGGTTCCGTCCAATCTGGGTACACCCCCGCTTTAGGTGCTGAAGAAATTCCTCGTAATCCGTATCCAGAAATTCACGGACCCAGCTGTAATAACCGCTGAACTCCTCCAGACCGTAATGCGGCACACACTGCCGTATCATGCCGTGCCATCTGTAGTCTTTATCCTGATAACAAAGTTCTTTCATATAGGGGGAGTTATAAAGGTAATGGTTGATTACCTTTCTCGGCTGCCCTGTGTATCTACCGATATCCTTTGCTTTAATACCCTCGTGGCTGCAGATCAGGTAATATATTTTCGTTTCGATTGCATCCATCATCATTCCCTCCATGAAAGTTTAAACATCTGAATCAGCTCCCCGAGCGCTCCTGTTATGTATTTCTTTTTATGGTAAATTAAAGTAAAGCTTCTTTCAAATGCATCTGGATAAAACGGCAGTATCACAATCCTGCCATTTTTCACATCCTCCTCAACAAGTTTCTCCGACATCACTGAAATCCCCGGATTTACTTCCACCGCCCGTATCAGTGCCTGATTACTGACACTTTCCCATGAGATTTTGGGCTTGATCTGGTGTGCCTTTAATAAACCATCCGTGATCTCCCTGCCCGCACTTCCCGGTTCTCTCAAAAATAACGGATAGGCGCAGATCTCCTCTAGTGTCAGCATCTTCCTGCCCTCCAGCGGATGGTCTTTCCCGCATATGAAGTAAAGCCGGTCATGCATAAACGGAACCGCCCCAAGCTGGTCATGTCTGACTTTATCTTCCACCAGTCCCAGATCCAGATCGTTTTTCAGAACCGCCTGTACAATCTGCTGTGAATTCTGTATTCTTACTGTCACTTCACACGCCGGGTATTTGTTGCGGAATGCGGCAACGGTCTGCGGCACAAGGTAATTGCCGATCGTGATACTCGATCCTAATGAAATCCCGACCGGAATATCCGGGGCTATCATACAATTCTCCATCTCATCAAACAGATCCAGTATATGGGAGGCATAGGTATAAAACGCTTCTCCTTTTTCCGTTATAAACAGTCTCCTGTTGATTCTGTCGAACAGCTTTATATGGTATGCCTCCTCCAGTTCTTTTATGGCAAGGCTGACGCTTGGCTGTGCAAGGTGCAGTTTCCCGGAGGCCTTTGTTATACTCATTTCCTGATAGACAGCAGCAAAGATTCTTAAATGTCTCAATGTCATAGTAATGCCTCATATTTTTCATAATATTTTCATTATATATATATATATAATAATACTATTTGCCTTATATATCAATGCACGATATACTGTTAGTAACAGAGGGAGGATTTTCATTTATGAAAGAAATAGCAGTAAAAGAAAGAAAACCAGAGAACCAAAAACATATTTTAACCACACTTTTTTTTGCAACTCTATATTTAAGTACCTTTACATTCGGTGGGGGCTATGTCATCGTCACTCTGCTGAAGGATAAATTCGTAGACCACTACCACTGGATCGATGAGGAGGAGATGCTGGACCTTGTCGCAATTGCACAGTCCTCCCCCGGAGCCATCGCCGTGAACGGCGCTATCGTCATCGGCTATAAGCTCTGTAAAATCCCCGGAGTTCTTGTATCCGTGCTGGGTGCTGTTATTCCCCCTATGGTAATCCTTTCGCTTGTCTCCGTCTTCTATGATGCGTTCCGGACAAATCCGTATATTGCAGCCCTGTTAGGCGGCATGAAAGCAGGTGTCGGGGCGGTCATCGCTTCCGTTGTTTACGATATGGGCGCAAATGTCGTTAAAACAAAAGACTGGATCAATATCGTGATCATGCTGGTCAGTTTCTGTGCAAGCTATTTCTTTGGTATGAATGTGGTTCTTATCATCATCGCCGTTGCTGGATTCGGACTTCTGCGCACCGTTTTTGAGGAAAGGAGGAGGACAAAAGGATGATATATCTCAAACTATTTTTCAGTTTCCTGCAGATTGGCTGTTTCAGTTTCGGCGGCGGATATGCGGCCATGCCTCTTATTCAGGAGCAGGTTGTCACCCTCAACCACTGGCTTTCCATGAACGCATTCACAGATCTGGTCACAATTGCAGAGATGACCCCCGGCCCGATTGCCGTGAATGCCGCAACTTTCGTAGGTACACAGATTGCCGGGGCGCCGGGTGCCGTCGCAGCGACACTCGGATGCATCCTCCCGTCCTGTATTTTTGTCACACTCCTCGCCTTTATCTATACCAAATACAGGAATCTTTCCCTCCTTCAGGGGACACTTGCCTCGCTGCGGCCCGCAGTGGTAGCCATGATTGCCAAAGCCGGACTTACCATCATAATCTCCGCATTTTTTGTAAACGGCCTGATCTCCTTTACCCGGGAAAATGTTTCTGTCCGTATGGTCCTGTATTTTATCCTTGCAGTCGTGCTGCTACGTAAGGTAAAATTAAATCCAATTCTGGTCATGGTACTTTGTGGTTTACTCGAAGTATCTTACTATACCGTCACTCATGTCATACACATCTGAATCTGAATATATCGGTTCGGTGAAGTTATCTTAAATTGAAAGGGGAATCTACGATGCCTGCTGTCAGTGTTTTAATCAAACCTTCCTCAAGTATGTGCAATATGTCCTGTGACTACTGCTTTTACTGTGATGAGGCACAAAAACGTTCTCAGGAATCTTTCGGATTCATGTCCGAACAAACATTAAAAAATGTCATCCGCAAAACTATGCTGCGTGCGGATGGAATGATCAGCTATGCCTTTCAGGGTGGTGAACCAACCTTAAGAGGGCTGGATTTTTTCAAAAAGGCTGTGGACTATCAGAAACAGTATAATAAAAACCAGATTCAGGTCCACAATGCCCTGCAGACAAATGGATATGTAATCGATGAAAAGTGGTGCCGTTTCTTCCGGGAAAATAACTTTCTGATCGGTCTTTCCTTAGACGGCACACAGGATATCCATGACTCGCTTCGCCATACAAAAAACGGCGGGGGCACTTATGCCCGGACCAGTGAGGCGGCAAGGCTGATGGACGAATTTCAGGTGGAATATAATATCCTGACGGTCGTGACACCTGCAGTCGCGGATAATGTCAAAAAGATTTACCGGGATTATCAGAAACATGGCTGGAATTACCAGCAGTATATCGCCTGTCTCGACCCTCTGGATGAAGGTCATGAGAAGACGCCTTATTCTCTCACACCGGAAAAATACGGACAGTTCCTCACTGATTTATTCGACCTGTGGTATGAAGATCTTAAGCATGGCCGCCAGCCTTATATCAGGCAGTTTGAAAATTATATCGGACTTGCCGCCGGATATATGGCGGAATCCTGTGATCAGAGAGGTTCCTGCGGAATTCAGAATGTTGTCGAAGCAGACGGCAGCGTCTACCCGTGTGATTTTTATATGCTGGACGAATACTGCCTTGGTAATTTTAATGAACACCGGCTGGATCATATCAATGAAAGGCGGGAAGTGATCGGATTTGTTGAACGCTCCTTAAAGCTGAATGAAAAGTGCAGAGAATGCAAATACAGCCGCCTCTGCCGGGGCGGCTGTCAGCGGAACCGGGATTTCAATCCCTCCACCGGGCTGTATGAAAATTACTTCTGCGCGGGTTATCAGCTATTCTTTGAGAAATGTTATGACAGAATACTGGAACTAGGGAGAAGTATACAATAGGACTTAAAATACAGGGTGGCTGTCAATTGTTCCTGAAGCCACCCTTTTTATTTCTGGCTAAACGAGTTACCTGTCTTCCATCAGCTTTTTTGCCTGCTGTATCACGGCTTCCCCATTCATTCTGCCATAATCCTTCATATCTATCACAGCAACCGGTACATCTCCTGCGATTTTACAAATATTCTCCTTCTCAAAGCGAATCTGTGGCCCTAAAAGGATACAGTCCGCATTCGGCATAATACTTTCTGCCATTGGGATGCCTACCGCCTGAATCATACACTCGAACCCATCTTTTGAAGCTGCTTTTTTCATCTTTTCAACCATCATGCTTGTGGAAAGCCCTGCTGCACAAATCAGATATATTTTTTTCATTATTTTTGCCTCCTATATAATTCTACAATCTCTTTTGAAAGGTCTACAAATGTTATACTGTTCATCAGATGGTCCTGAGCATGAATCAGAAGCATGCTCAGTGACGTATGTTCTCCATTTGCCTCCTGCACTAATAGTTCCGTCTGTGCATTATGTGCTTTTAACTGCACTTGTTTTGCTTCCTCTAGTTTCTCCTCTGCAGCTTCCAGTTCACCCTTTTTGGCTAGCTGGATGGATTCAAAGGCCAGAGACTTTGCCTCACCTGAATTAACAATTATATTTAACAAATTTTCTTCTTTGCTCTCCATTAATTTATACTCTCCTATTAATCTTCTATAAAGTCTTTGTACCAGAAGCCACTTTTCTTAATCCTTCGCTCTAAAGTTTTATAATCTACCCCAATCAAACCGTATCTCTTCTGGTAGCCATTTGTCCAGGAAAGTAAATCAATGGCTGACCAGACATAGTAAGCAGTAATATTATATCCTTCACAGCAAAGCCGTTCAATGGTATCAATATGCTGATGTATATATGAGATTCTTTCCTCATCCTGAAATTGTCCTGACTCGTCAATCTGATCGTCAAAACCAATACCGTTTTCTGCTATAATAATTTCCTTTTTCCCATAATCATTATAGATTCGTTGCAGCAGATTTGCAACTCCTTCAGGATAGATTTCCCATCCCCATTTTGTGTAATTACCATCTGGTACTTTTACAAAGGTATATTGATCTTCAATGCTTTTACTGTCAAGGTCTTTCGCTTTTACTACCCTTCGCATATAATAGTTTATCCCCAGATAATCCCCTGTATTTTCTTCCATAAGACGGTAATCGGACTCCTGAATCTTTGGAGAACCATACGTCTTCTGACAGTATTCCAGCATCTTCTTAGGATAACGCCCGGTTAGTGCAGGACTCAAATACCAGTCGGACAAGAAATCATAAGCAATATCCCTTGCTTTTAGATTATCAGGTGTTTCTTCCAGGACATCAACAGGCATCGGATTCAAAACAATTCCGATCTTTCCTTCCATCCCCATCTCACGGAACATTTTTATCGCGGATGCACTTGCCAGATTATAATGGTGTGACACTTGAAATGCATGGGCATAATTCTTTTCCTGAGGTGGATGAGTCCCCTGAATATATCCTTCAATTACTTCTGACGCAGGTTCATTGATTGTGCCCCACATCCGTACTCTTCCGCGAAAATGTTCAAATAATATCCTGCAGTAATTCAGATAATCCTTTATAACTTCCGAATTCAGCCAGCCGCCTTTTTTCAGCAGCGGCAGCGGAAGATCCCAGTGATACAATGTAAGGTATGGTTCAATTCCATATTCATTCAGCGTATCAACAATAAAGTCATAGAATTCCAGGCCTTTGGGATTCACTTCTCCAGTCCCCTCCGGCAGAATTCTTGACCAAGAAACTGAAAACCGGTATGTCTGAAGGCCGATTTCATGGAAGAGTCTTAAATCCTCCGCCACATGATGGTAGTGGTCCACTGCCACAGTACCGTCATATCCGATATCATTGATTTCATAATATTCATCCCATGAATTTTTTCCCTTGCCGTCACAATATGCTGCGCCTTCTACCTGATAGGCGGCCGTTGCCGCCCCCCATAATATGTGTTTGTGAATTTCTTCCTGTGTCATCACTATGCCTCCGTTTCTTCTTTCTCCTCGAGGATAAGCTGTTTCTCATAGGATTTAAAGAATGGGAACCAGATCAGTAAGTCAACAATAATCAGCAGCAGTACCCATATTAATGCTTTAAAATCCATCGTTGAAATAGCTGCCCCTATAGGTGCCGGTGTTGTCCACGGAACATACGTAAAGGTCTTTCCGATGATGTCCACATACATAATCAGATAAGTCAGTACCCCGTTTACAGTCTGGGCTAATATAAATGGTATTGCTAATGTAGGATTCAGAACAATTGGTGTACCAAAAATCAATGGTTCATTGATATTGAAAATAGATGGTACGATTGCAAGTCTTCCTAATGTCTTCAGCTGTTTTGACCTGCTTCTGAGCATCAGAATATTCAGGCCGATTGTCGCTCCGGCACCGCCCAGTATCATAAAAAATGCCCTGAATGGCTCTGTGTAAATATATTCCGGTGACAGTCCCTGTGTAACCAAGGCTGCATTTGCGGTAAGGTTTCCTAATTCAAAGGCACCAACAACCCCACTTACAATAGAGGAGCCATGAAGTCCAACGAGCCACAGAACCTGGGTAACAACGGAAATTAATATGATGCCGAAAGGTGAATCTACCGCAACTACTAATGGTTTAAACAATGCTTTGATCAATTCCGGAATAAGAAGTCCCCCGCTCAGTTTCTGCACCAGCATACTGATAAGGAAAATACCTACAGCATTTACAATTAAGGGTATGATGGATGCAAAGGATGCTTTTACAGGAGCCGGTACTGCATCCGGCATTTTTATAAATAATCCTCTTTCATGCATGACTCTTGTCACTTCTGTAGTCAGAAGGCCCAAAATGATTGCTGTGAAAATACCTTCCGCTCCCAGAAATCCCGTTGGCATCAGTACTGACTGGTTCGCAAGAATTTGTTCGCCGGTCATCTTTGCAGTAATACCGGCCGACATTACACCCAAATCGGATGGTGCAGAGGTAATCATAAAGCAGACTGCTGAAACAATCATACTTCCTACCGGGTCCATCTTATAAGATTTTGCCAGTGAATGCGCAATTGCCAGACAGATAAACATAGCCATCAGTCCCATAGATGCACGGTACAACAATTCAATCTGCATTCCGTTGGCTACCGCCCACTGTTTCCACGCAATCAGAAATTGGAACAAAAAATTAGTGGGCTTCATGGTCTCCAGATTAACCGGCGGTGATGTCACAATTAAGGTCATGCCACCCAGCAGGGCCAAAGGCGTGGCAGCAACCATACCATCACGAATTGCCTTCAAATGTCTTTGTTGGGACACTTTATTTCCCAGTGGAATCAATTTTGCATCAAGAAATTTTTCAAATCTGTTTACTTTTGCAGCCTCCATTATTTCTCTTCCTCCTCTTTTCTACTATCATTCTCTGTAATTTTAACTGTAATCATACCGAATCTCTCCAGATACCTGTAAAGCCCCTCCAGATTATCTGTCTCAACACGCAGTCTGCCGTCTTCAGTCTGGTATATACAATCAGGGTCTACTCCCAAAATGCTGATGCTTTCTACCATTTGTTCTTCGTGTGATGTCAGGTAAATGCCTTCTGCATCTGCCCGGTCGAGAAAAATATATCTGTTCCTGCCGCAGCATGTAGATGGATTCTCATTCTCTGGGAAATACGGTTTTGTATTATAAATAGCCTCTCCGCAGTCTGCCAGCCATGCCCCGATTTCCTTCAGCCTTTCCACTTCATGAATTGGTATTGTCCCATCAGCCATTGGTCCTATATTCAGCAGCAAATTTCCTCCCTTACCCACCACACGGACCAATTCCTGTATTAACTCTTTTGAAGTGCAGTAATCCTCTGCCCTTTCAGCCCTGTTGTACCCGTAAGATTTCCCTATCCCCCGGCTTTCTTCAAATGGATGATTGTCAATCTGCTTATCCTGATATTCCGTTGAATAGTAGTCTCCATGCTGACCAGGCATTTCCTTGTAAAACCGGTCATTCACAACCACCTTATCTTTCACCGGGGATTCATTGTAAAGCCAGCTCAAAAACGGACGGACCTGGCTCTCATCCTCTGTCAGATCCCATTCACCGCCATCAGAATAAATCACTGACGGCTCATATTTCTCTACAAGTTCATGGAGCTGCGGAGCAAGCACTTCTTTGAGATATCTATCTTTTGGAAGGCCATATTTCTTCACATCCTTTTCAGGAATAAAATATCCGTCATCACAGCGGTGGGATGGTACACTTTCCCAATCAATGATAGAGTAATATATCCCAAACTTCATTCCTTTCTTTTCCACCGCTTCCTTTAACTCTCCTGTGATATCCCTTTTCGGACCATTTTCGAAGGAGTTCCAATGGGTTTTGTGTGGATTTTCCGTAGGCCACATGCAATATCCGTCATGGTGTTTGGTTGTAAGTACGACATATTTTGCCCCACTGTCCCGGATCAGGCCTGCTAAGTAATCCGGATCAAACAGTTCTGCCCGGAACCATTTTGCAAAATCCCTGTACTCGGTATCCTCCCCGTACATTTTCTCATGATAACGTTCCCCGCTATTCCGATAACTGCCATATACAGATGCATAATACCATTCAGCATAGGAACCGAATTGTTCATTATTTACGGAGCGGTATGCAGGCACGCTATATGGTCCCCAGTGTATAAACACTCCAAATTTAGCGTTTTGAAACCATTCTGGTATTTCCCTCTGATCAAGGGTTTCCCAAGATTCCGCCATAAATCTGTCCTCCTTTTTAGATTATTTATTTATATTTAAATCTTAACATAACCTTTTTTTATCTCCAGACACAAAAAATCCACATTCATTCTGGAAAAAATGAATGTGGATTTGTTCACTTTTACTATATCCCACTTAAGAAAGCATCCAGGTCCTTTTCTTTTATGAACTCCCGGATTGTATCTTGATTCATTAAAAGCCTCATAACTTCCTGATAAAACCTCTGCAAATTTCGGTCTTCCCGGCTGCCTATAGAAATGAGGAAGACTACCTGGACTTCTCCCCGTCCCCAAAATACAGGCTCCTCAAGAATGCCAACAATCACCACAGTCTCTGTTCCCATTGCTTTATATGGATGGGGAATTGCTGCCATATTTCCATAGTCCGTAGAAGAAAGTTCTTCTCTATATAGAACTGACTCTTCAAACTTTTCAGGCAGTTCCAGTACCTCACGCCCCCTCTGGCATAATTCCCGGATAACCTCCTCTTTTGTAAGCCCTCCTATCTTTGGGAAAAATAATTCTTTTGCAAAATAAGTCTTTAAAAATCCATCGTTTCCCTTTTCCAGAATTTTTCTAACATGAATGATATCTTCCCCATTAAGAAACAGACTTACTTCATAGACAGGCACCGGGACAGGGTCTTCAATCGGTACTGTAGTAAAGACATAATCTATATCGTCAAAATTTATCTGTCCTAATTCAAATAAATTGCAAATCTTGATTTGGTCGATGTATTCCCCAAACTCCTGCCGGTATTTATAAGTCAGTAGTCTGGAGCTCCCTTTTCCAGAGCTGCATACAATCAGGATATTACTGGGCTCTACTACTGGCTTCTGCTCTTCAAGCCCAAGAGCAAAAATGATTGCAAGATAACCAATCTCATCTTCCGGCACCTCCCTGCCATAATATTCCTGCAAAATAACAGCAGTACGTTCTGCTATCGTGTATGCAAAAGGATAATTTTTCTGTATATCCTCCAGCAACGGGTTCACCTGGGGAATGTTATACTTCAACCTGATATCCAGCGGAATCATATGTTGGTTCAAAAGCATAATTAAATCTAAATTTCCTCTCAGATCCAGATTGAATTCCTCAAACGTGATCTCCATCATCTGAGAAACCAGACTGCTGAGTTCTTCCTTAAATACCAGATTTCCCTCTCCGTTGTTCCCGATCACCCGTTTGCCTGCAAGCTGGATTGCCAGATATTCTTTCTCATTATCAGAGATATTTATATCAAAGTAATCCCTGATTTTATCATCCAGATTGTTAACGAATTTTATGTTGGATTCGTCTATCTGTACCTGCGACTCGCTTTGGAAATGGACCTCCATTCCGTGTTGAATCCTTTTTATAGAAACATAGATATACTTTACAAAATTATAAAAAGATATCTCCGGAATAGAAACATTATGTTCCTTCATAAGCCCCGCAACGATCTGGACCAGTTCCTCCATTTCCTTTTGCCGCATGTCGTAGCTTACACCTATTTTACTATCTTCATCCATGAACATATCTACAAGGCAGGTTCTTATATTCGTTTCATCCCCTACCGCAAGAATTCCATAACCGGGCCTTCTGGCTATATGGATTCCATACTGGTCCAGAATACGTTCCGTATTCTTCAGGGCAGTCTTCACGACTCCATCCGACACATAGAGCTGCTCTGCAAGTTCTGAGATAGTAATATAACTCTTCCGTTCCAGTAAATGAAACAATAAAAACTTAACCCGTTCCCCAGGAGTTGCCGGCATGCTTTTGGCTTCCTCTGCCCCAAGAAGCTGAGGAAGGGTTTTTATATCTATCCCTTGTCCATGCACCAGTCTAAATCCATAGCGGGGTTTTGACTCCACCCACGCAGGACTGCCCGGAATCCGGCTTAAAGCTTCATTCAGTTCTTTCATTCTGCTACGTACTGTTTTACTGCTGCACCCGGCTTTTTCAGCTAAATCAGATGCTGTTACATATTCTTTTCCGGAAAGAATATCAAGCAGCAGCATCACCTCTTTGGTTAACATATCGTAAGTTTCCTCTCCGTTATCATTAAGTTTCAATGTAATATAACCATCTTTTCCTCTTTCATAAAAAGGCCGTAATTATTATAGCATGTTTTCATTTCTTTAACAGCTTTTGTTTATACTTTCGATTTTGATAATAAAATGGGGCAACTGCCAATCATTTGAGCATTTCAAATTGATTAGAGCCACCCCATATGCATTTATTTTTTTAGACCAAAGATATTCTGCATAAACCTGACATAAGTATATAGGACAAGTGCCACCGCAATCACAGTCTCTGTCAGCACCAGAATCTGTATTCCCGGCACCTGCATCCCCAGGCTGCCAAGACAGGCTGCGGCCTGTTTCACAGCGATGGCGCTGATCACAAATGGAAACGTAAATGAAGCATAGCTTGGGTAAAACGGCATTTTCATGAAGCGCACCGCATTTACCAGTGCAAACACATACAGGATACTGGCGAGGATAAGCATTCCAACGAGAAATCCCTTTGATTTGACTGCCACGGACTGCACATAGCCTGCAATGCACAGGCTGGCCGGTGCCGCGTAGATACAGATCAACGGTTTTGCCGGTTCCGGTATCTGCCTGAACTTTGCGTATCGGTATGTCACCAGTATCAAAAGCACGATCAGTGACACAAACCCGAACCAGAATGCCGCACTTCCAATCCCCGTTTTTTCATAGGCCGGCGCAGTAATCGCCGCCACTGCAATCCCGACATATACAATATAGTAACTCGCGAATATTTTCGGCATCTGTATATGCACGATGAACCGGAATGTAAAGAAGACGATCAGCACAATATGCAGCGCCAGTGCAAAAAGCCAGATATAATAAGCGCCTCCCTTGATAAATGGTTTTAAATATGTGCTGAGAATCATCAGTGCCATTGAAAATGTCCCAGACACACTTGCCATGATCGGATTCTTCATATCTTCCCTGAACATTTCTGGAAAAAGGATCAGTTTCAGCAGAATCAGTATAAGCAGAAAAGCCGCGGCGATCCCGCAGATATAGCGAAGTCCTTCCGAATAACTTTGCAGCAGATTGCCAAGTGCCGCGCATCCGAGCATGACACCGCACAACGGCAGCGGTACTTTATGTATTTTATCTTTCATTCCCTCTCTCCCTGCTCCTCTTATTATGTATCCCTATGCTGTCTCTTCATCGGTATTGGTGAGTCCGAACTCACGTATTACGATTTCTGCCACTTTTCCTGCACAGAGTCCTGTATAACGGACACACTGTTCTTTATGCTCCCCTTTCCCCATATCAAATTCTTTGGTCAATACACGGCAGCAGACAGAATTCTTCCCGCTTGCCTCCTTGAACCAAGTGTGGAGTTCATTCGTCAGTTCCATACATTTAACCGCCTTCGGGTCTTTCGGCCCATTCTGCTCCGTGCGGCCAAATAGCAGTCCCAAGGCAAGGATTCCGCCATTCAAAGCTCCGCACATGCATCCCGAATGCCCGGCGCCAACCGCCATACCGGTTGCCATTGCTATCACTTCTTTTGGTACATCCAGTTCAAAATTATCCCGGATTGCCGCCATAACAGCTTCACAGCAAAAGTATCCCCCTCTGAAATAATCCTCGGCATCTTTTCTTATTTTATTGACACTTGCCTCGTTCTTAATGTTCATTTTTCTTTGCTCTCCTCTTTGATTTTTCTTCTGCCAGAATTGCCGCGCCCAATGCCCCGGCATATCTTCCATGACTCGTATTCTCTACTTTTCTTCCTATTTTATCTGACAGGATCTTTGCAAAATATGTACTTTCACTTAATCCGCCTGTCAGCATAATCTTCTCCGGCAGTTCCCGGCGCAGGCTCATCTGGGCTACCTTTGCCGCTACGGAGTCTACAACACCCGCTGCAATATCTTCCCTTTTTCTCCCTTCACCGATGTAACTGATAATCTCTGATTCTGCAAACACTGTGCAGAGGGAACTGATCGGCAGAACATCTCCCTGTGACGCAATATCAAATAGTTCCTGCAGGGTAATACCAAGGCGGTTTGCCATAATCTCCAGAAACTTTCCCGTCCCCGCAGAACACTTGTCATTCATCAGGAAATCCTGTACCATTCCCTGTCTGACAAGGATCACTTTTGTATCCTGTCCGCCTACATCGATGATTGCACAGTCTTTTCCTGCAAATTCAATGCCTCCCCTGGCATGGCAGGTGATTTCTGTAACCACATAATCAGCAAAATCAACAGCCACACGCCCGTAGCCTGTCGCGATTGTTTTCGTCGCATCCGAGCGGACATCCACACCGGCCTCGCGCAGCCTGTCTTCAATCACCATTGCCGTTTCCTTGCTGTTCCATCCTGTAGGCAGGGTAAAATGCAGTTCATTCTTCCCTCTTGCCACTACCTTTGACGCAGTGGAACCTATATCTATCCCTACATAATCCATCCTCTTATACCTTCCGTCCTTTACAGGTTTACCATATATCAGCCCAAAACGATGCATCGTCTCTGCCGGGCAGCCCTTTATAGCATCTCTATAAACGCCGCAATCCTTGTGTTCAGCTGACCGATATCAGCCTGGGAATAATCTGTCTCAACGCTAATGTATGGGATTCCTTTTTTCTCGTTTACAAAATCACGGATTCCCTTTGACTCCACACTATATGTATGACAGGCCTGAAGCAGTACTTCCACAACTCCGTCGACCTGATATTCATCAATCAGGCGTCCCATAAGCTCCAGCCGGTTCGGATTCGGGGTCATGACAGAACATCCGATATCCAGATAACGTCTCGCCAGTGCATCATACACATCCGGATTCTCCTCATCTACCAGCTTGTCAATGGATTTTGCCCCGGTACAGTTTTCATAGGTAACAACAATACCGCCGTTATCTTCAATCGCTTTGATAACCTTCTCCGTAGCGCCTCCCACCGGACATCCTGTCACCAGAATACGGGGCTTCTCTTCCTGCATGATACCTTCGGCATACTCTTTTTCAATCTTATCAACCAGTGCATCGACCTCCGCCGGAATTGCTTTTCTATCAAACTTAAACGTACTGCCATAGAGCACCTTAAACAAATCCTGTCCTTTGATCGGCGCAGGGTCATGCCTCATGACCTCATACAGCCTTTTTAAGGAACGTCTGCCTGCGTTATTAACTTTTATCGCATCACGGATCTGGTCCTCAGTTATCTCCACATCGAACTTCTTCTCTAAATACTCCTTGAAACGGATAATCTCACTCTTCCACAGTTTGAGGCCCTCTTCCCTCTGGCTGTTCGGCAGTTCCATGAGAAATACATCCTTAAACTCTGCCATGTACTCATACATTTTCTTTTTTCCGTCACAGGTAGTTTCCCCTACTACCACATCTGAAAAATAAAAGAACGGACATTTATCTGTGATGGCAAATCCATAACTGGATTTGATCAGCGGACACAAGTTCTTCGGCAGGTCTCTCTCAGCCACCGGAATCGTCTCATCTGATGTGGAACACAGCCCTACCGTGGCAGCGCCCATTGCCATCGCGATCTCCTGTGGGAAATAGGTGCAGTAAGCCCCCACAATCGGAATCCCCTTATCCTTTAATTCCTTGACAGTCAGAAATGAATTCTTCCGCTGTTCTGCAAACTCCTCAAATACTTCCGGCAGATCTTTAATTACTTCCATTTTCAAGTCCTCCAATTAATCTTCTCCGGCCCCGGTATGTTACGGGGCCTTGTACAGTCTGTTTATATTTTATCATTGTCCTTATTTATTCACTAATTAATAATTGGCATATACATTGATACTTATAGATTTTGTCTATGATTTCCATTTACAGACATAGGAAAACGCCCGGGCTTTCACCCGGACGTCTCTTCTTTTTAATATTTTCCCGTCACTTACCGGCTGCATGGATTGTGATGTTGTTCCCGGGGACAGCGGCACGGACTACACCCACAGCGTGGGCAGCAGCATGGCCTGCATGGCGGAACGGGAATTTCCGGATAAGTCGTTGCTGCCGCGTATGCGCTCGGAGTTCCCTCCGCTCCGCCGACAATGGCAGCCACCCGGTAATAGTAGGTCGTTCCCGGCGTCAGTCCCGTATCACTGTAGGCCGGGCCGGAAGCCGTGCCAACATACTGGTATGTCCCGTCCGGTGTCGTACTGCGGTAAACTGCATAGGCCATAGCATTCGGTACAGGGTTCCACGTCGTATTGATCTGCGTCTGGCTCACCGGTGTAGCTATTACATTCGTCGGCATTGGTACATCGGCATCCGTGGTGGCAGACGCGATATTACTCAAAGCCCCTTCTGTAGTGCCCGCCGTGGCCGACACCCGGTAATAGTAAGTGGTATTTGGTGTCAGGCCTGCATCCGTGTATGACGTTGCTGCCGTCAGCCCAACCAGCTCATATGGGCCGGAAACCGTTGTACTGCGGTACACCTTATACAGTTCAGCTCCGGCTGCCCCGTCCCATGACGTGTTGATTCTTATCGGACCGTCAGCCACCGCAATCAGATTCTGCGGCGCGTCAGGCTCATCAGCATTTGCAGCTATATTTGAGGGCACAGACATATTCTCTGGATTACTCATACTCCTTTTTTCTTGCTCCTTCATAGTGATTCTCCTTTCGGGGAAATGAGATAAAGTCTCAATAATAATATATGCACCTTAGAAGCAGCTGTGAGGTTATGAGCAGTCATGATCAGAATTCCACAGAATCGAATATTTCCTGAAAGCTATATGTATCTGCCCTTTTTTTGAAGGTTTCCTGATTATAAGTTGTATGAATTTGTTTCAGGACCTTCTTTTTTTTCATAACAAATATGTTCAGATTCCCTTTAAACCGCTCGTCAAAACGGTCAGATGTGTAGAGAGGTGAGCTTGGTCCGGCCCAGCCTAACTTTTTACCATTATCAAAATTCACAACAATTGTAAGGCCTTCCGGAATCGCCACTCCTTCAATACTCGTTACTTCAAACAATGTAGTATCCCCTCCGCTTCGGACACCGGCATCAATTTCTTCGAAATCTTCCTTGAAGATTTCTTTTAAAATTTTCAGTTGTTCTGCCTTATCACTCATACTGCATTTCTCCTTTCTAAGCACTTTTTAAAGAACCACAGCCAGTTTTTATTTCTATGAATAGTATATCATAATCCAGTGTACTCGTGTCTGCTGATATGATATACTTATAAAAACCTAAAATGAAATTTTAAATTCCACTCCCCTATTCCCCGGT
>NZ_QUGN01000044.1:0-15094 GCF_003479085.1 Clostridium sp. AF19-22AC
ACCGGGGAATAGGGGAGTGGAATTTAAAATTTCATTTTAGGGTAATGAGCGTGGTTTTGTTTTACGATTGCTTTACTATCTCAAAGGTATTACAATAAAATAACAGCTGATTCTATTTGTTTTATATACAAGGGGGATGAACATGGGCAAAAATATCAGTCATTCGGGTATTATGATCCAGATATTAGAAAACCGGGGAGAAAGTGAACATTTCCATGAAGATCTGGAAGTCCTATATGTGCTGGAAGGCAAAATGGAAGTGACTGTAAATCAGGTAAAAACAGAGCTGGGGGCCGAGGATGTTTTCCTGGTTAATGCCAATATGCTGCACAGCCTGAACGGAAGTGAGGGAACACTTTGTGCCTGCATTTCCATGCGTTATGAACTCATGAAAGAGATTCTAAACCGGCAGGCAATTGCCTACTATTGTGACAGCACCAAGGATGATTCTTCAAGCTATACTGAGCTTCGCAGGCTGATTCGAAGGCTTTTGAGGCAATATCTGGATGTTCAGGAAGGTTTATATGGGTTTGGTTACCATATTTCCTGTTATCAGTTAATGGAGTATCTAAGTACTCATTTTCTGATGGACCTTTCGGATGGAACCGACGGGGAACAGGGTGATAAATTTAAAGAACGTCTGGAGCAGATCAATTCATATATCCACCAGAATTACAACAAACAGATCAATTTGAAGGACCTTGCCAATCAAATGTATCTGTCCGTGGGCTATCTGTCCAGATTCTTTAAGAAATATTACGGAAGCAGTTTTACAGACTACCTGAACGGGGTGCGTCTGACCTATGGAATGGACAGCCTTTTGTATACAAATAAGCGGATAACAGAGATTGCTATGGACTGTGGATTTCCGACTATCGCTTCTTTTCACAAGGCATTTAAAAAACGGTATGGGGAAATTCCATCCGCTGTACGGAAACGGAATACAGAGAAAATTAATAAACTGTCCGACTGGAATCATGTTGAGATCAGCCAGCGGCTGGAGAAAATCATCTGGAATCAGCAGTCCGGCCGGAAAGAAGATAAAAGCCGGATTGTCTGTACCTGTTCGGCCTCTGATACATCCCCTCTCGTGCAAAATTGGAATGATACTATTAATATAGGTGAGGCACAGGATTTGCTGCCGAATGAGATGCAGGTTCATTTGATGATGCTCAAGAGTGCCTTAAACTTTAAATATGTACGGTTCTGGAGTCCGTTTACCCCGGAAATGATGATTGACATAAATAACCCTGAACATATATTTAATTTTTCCAGATTAGACACTGTTTTAGACTTTCTTCTCCAGAATAACCTGATTCCCCACATAGAGATTATGAACAAGCCCAAAAGGCTCCAGAAGAATTCCAAAATGCCTATCATAAACAGGGACCGCGAGGGCGCTGCAAGTCTGGAAAACTGGGACTTACTGATCAATGCCTTCATGGTGCATATAACTGAGCGCTACGGGAAAAGTAAGATCAGCCATTGGCGGATAGAAGTCTGGAGCAGCGAGAGCCACTGGGAAGACGGCAATGAATATGACGATTATTTTACCATTTTTCAACATACAAAAGAGATTATAAAAAAACATAGTCCCGGTGTTTGTGTGGGCGGCTGTGGGATGCAGGCATACTCACGTGGGAATGATTATCCTGATTTGATAAAGGAATTTTATACCCGCTGGAAGGAGAGGGACTGTCTGCCAGATTTTATTTCCTTCATGAGCTATGCATATTATAAGGACCGTTACGAAGCGCACAGCCAGTTCAAACGGAACACCGACAGTTCCTTTGTCGTGCACGGGCTCAATGAAGTAAAAAAGATTTTAAAAGAAATCTCACTTGACGACATTCCGGTCTATATCACCGAATGGAACCATTCTGTGTCTGACAGGAATTATCTGAACGACAGTTGTTATAAAGGAGCCCAGATACTGCAAAGTTATTTTGAGGTATATGGCCAGACCAGTGTCATGGCCTATTTTATCGGCAGTGACCGGTACAGCGAATTTTATGATACGGACACCCTGCTCTTCGGGGGTGCCGGACTAATTTCCAGAGACGGGATCCTGAAACCGTCCGGTTTTGCGTTTGATTTTCTGAACAGGCTGTCCCCGGGATTTGTTGCAAAAGACAGAAACTATATGGTGACCACAGACGGGGAAAGCACGGTCAGTATTTTATGCCATAATGCGAAAGAACTGAACTATACCTATTTTAACACAGAGGAAGACAAGATAGAAAAAGAGCATCTGGAACGATATTATGAGGATACGGAATCACTGCAATTACAGATTCAGCTTACAGGCCTCCCGGATGGCGGATATCAGATGAAGAGATATTCTATAAACGAACAATATGGAAGTGTATTGGATATATGGGGAAATATGGAATACGAGAAACGTCTGTCTATAAATGATATCAAGTATTTCCGGAGAATCTGTGAACCGTATCTTTCTATTCATACATGTTATGTTGAAAATGGGGCAATCACTCTGGAAATTGAATTATACGCGAATGAAATTTCGCTGATCGTGCTTCAAAAAAGAAAGCATTGAGGACAAAGAGGCATCACAAGGTTGAAATCATGAGAAAGTATAGTGCAATTTTCACCATTTTATTTATAAATCAAAAAAAATGGTAAAAAGGGAAAAATAGAATGTCGCATGTGAGAAGGCGCCAATAAAGTGGATTTGTTATAATATAGACACTGAAAGGAGATTTATTATGACAAATTCATTTTATTTTGACGAATCAAAATACACTATTGAAACTGTTAAGATGGAAAGCAGAACACTGGTTTATCGTGCTTTTGAGCAAATCCCTTATGTGGCGAATCCGGCAGACGAGATACAGAAGCTTAGTATATTTGTTCCTGAAACCTACTACAAAGGCGGCAGTATCAATGGGTATTCATTGAAAACGGCACCGATTTTCCTTCCTAATACCGTAGGTGGATATTTGCCGGGACCTCAGGAACGTCCGGGACTGGCCCTCTATTTAGAGAAACCGAATGCAGCATTTTATGCGTTGCTGCATGGCTATGTCGTCGTTTCACCAGGACTTCGCGGCCGGGGAATGAAAAATAAGGCGGGTGAAAATATCGGCATGGTTCCGGCTGGGATTCTGGATTATAAAGCGGCAGTACGTTATCTCCATTATAATACAGGGCGTATACCGGGTAATACCAGACACATTATTTCAGATGGTACCAGTGCTGGCGGTGCGATGTCCGCCCTGCTTGCCACTACCGCGAATCATCCTGATTATGATCCCTATTTACAGAAAATGGGTGCACTAAATGCAAGTGACCAGATTTTTGCCGCTTCCTGTTATTGTCCGATTACCAATCTGGAACATGCAGACGCTGCCTATGAATGGGAGTTTTGCGGTCATCTGGATTATCATACAGCTAAATTTATTCCTCCGGCTAAAGGGGAACACATACCGACAATCATTCCGGTTGAAGGGATGCTGACAGAACAGCAGCAGGCTATTTCTGCAGAAATGAAAAAGGAATTTATTGCTTATCTGAATCGTCTGGAATTGAAAGATGAGAAGGGAACACTTCTGACTCTGGACGATAACGGAAAAGGCCCATTTCTTGATTATATAGCAGAGATGATTATGCAATCTGCCCAGAAGGCCTTCAATGAAGGTGCAGATCTCTCGAAATTCGATTGGCTGACTGTTTTAAATGGTACTGTAACGGATATTGATTTTCCGGAATATATATCCTACCGGACCCGAATGAAGCCTGTACCGGCCTTTGACAGTCTCGATGCCGATTATCCTGAGAATGAAGTATTTGCAGGTGCTGATGTCCCCTACCGTCATTTTACAGATACTGGCTACAGAAACGGAACTAACTGCCCCAAAGCAGAAGAAATGCAGATAAAAATGATGAACCCTATGCGCTATATCGAAGATTCGCGCGCACAGAAAGCATACCATTTCCGGATTCGTCATGGTGCAATCGACAGGGATACTTCTCTTGCTGTTTCTGCCATGCTGACACTGAAGCTACAAAATCAGGGGATTGATGCCGGACACTATTATCCCTGGGAAACAGCACACTCCGGAGATTATGATTTGATAGAATTGTTTGCCTGGATTGACCAAATATGTAAAGAATAAAATAGCAGAAAGTGCCCTGCGTCTACAGCCCCGATACATCAGCTGCTGACACGGGGCTATCTGCTGCTCTGCTGCCCCATTTCCCCATATTCAATCCCGACCAGCATCAGTCCATGCGGCGGTGCGGTGACCCCTGCCGCCTGCCGGTCCTTTGCTTCCAATATGTCTTCCACCTGCTCAGGTGTATAGAAGTTCCTTCCGACACGTAAAAGTGTCCCCACGATGATCCTCACCATATTGTACAAAAACCCGTTTCCCCTGATGCGGATCGTGATCTCATCTTTCTCTTCGATCACACTCAGCTCATAAATCGTGCGCACGGTATCTTCCACGTTCGTTCTCACATTACAGAAACTTGCGAAATCGTGTGTTCCTATAAGATACCCCGCCGCCCTGCGCATTTTCTCCAGATCCAGATGATAGGATACGAAGTACCTCGTCAGTCTTCTTGTCGGGTCCTGGATCTTTGCATTCAGAATGTGGTATTCATATGTCTTTGTGCAGTTACAGTAACGCGGATGCCAGTCTAAAGGGACCTCTTCAGATTTCGTTATCACGATATCGTCTGGAAGCCTCTGGTTCAGCGCGTAGGCCAGACGTTCCGGCGGGATGCCGGTTTCAGAATCAAATACCGCCACGTTTCCGAGCGCATGCACTCCCGAATCGGTACGGCTTGCCCCGATGATCCGTATGTCCTCCCCTGTCAGTTTGGATAATTTCTTATTCAATACTTCTTCTATCGTAATTCCATTTGGCTGTATCTGCCAGCCACAGTAATTTGTGCCGTCATAGGCTACCGTAAGTTTGATTCTTCTCATAGCTTCACTTTCAGTTTTTATTATTTTTCCGCTCATTCAAAATTTTCTAGAAAATCCACAGATGGAAGGGGACATAGCGCCCAATGCAGAAAACAAGCACTAAATAAATTAATGTAACGGCATAAGCCATTCGGTCTCTGCCCTGATAAACAAGGGGCTTCATCTTCGTCCTGCCGTCTCCGCCCCGGTAACAGCGGGCTTCCATTGCCATTGCCAGATCGTTGGCCCTCCGGAATGCGGATACAAACAGCGGCACGAGAATCGGTATCATCGCCTTCGCCTTCTGTATGATATTTCCACTCTCCAGATCAGCCCCGCGCGCAATCTGTGCTTTCATAATCTTGTCTGTCTCCTCCAGCAAAATGGGAATAAACCGCAGGGCGATAGACATGATCATCGCAACTTCATGTACCGGGACCCTGATCTTATTCAGCGGGTGAAGCAGCTTTTCGATCCCATCTGTCAGGGAATTCGGGGTCGTCGTAAATGTCATAATGGAGGAACCCATAATCAGGTAAGTCAGTCTGATTGCCATATATACTGCTACATTAAGTCCTTTATCTGTGATTCGGAAGATCCATAAATGAACCAGTTCGTTTCCTTCTCTTGTCAGGAACAGATTGAACAGCACCGTAATCAGAAGGAGCATTATAATGGGCTTAAGCCCTTTTACAATATACTTAAACGGTACTCTGCTCATGCAGATAACGCCCCCGAGAAATGCTGTTGCAATCACATACCCCAGAATGCTGCTCTGCAAAAACAGAGAGATTAGAAACAGAAGGGTGCAGACGATTTTCACCCTTGGGTCCAATCTGTGAATGACACTTTTTGCCGGATAATACTGTCCGATTGTAATATCTCTAATCATGCAAACTCCTCATAATTTCTTCTGCCGCTTCCTCCACAGTTGTTGCATCAGTATGCACATCCAGCCCGCGGGCCTTCAAAGCGTGCATGATGTATGTCACCTGTGGTGCTGCAAGTCCTACTTCTTCCAGTTCTTTGTAATGTGCAAACACCCTTTTCGGAATGTCATCCAGCATCTTTTCGCCGTGGTTCATGACAATGATCCGGTCAACATATCTGGCGATATCTTCCATACTGTGGGATACGAGAATCACAGTCATGTTGGTGTTTTTGTGCAGATATTCAACCTGATCGAGAATCTCATCCCTGCCTCTGGGATCCAGCCCCGCCGTGGGCTCATCCAATACAAGGACTTTCGGCCGCATCGCCAGAACTCCCGCTATCGCTGCACGACGTTTCTGGCCGCCGGACAGCTCGAATGGGGACTGTTTATAATATTTCTCCGGAAAACCGACTAATTCCAGAGCCTCTTTGGCCCTTTTTTCACACTCTTCAGGAGGAAGTCCCTGATTCTTCGGCCCGAAACAGACATCGCTGAGTACATCAACTTCAAAAAGCTGGTGCTCCGGATACTGAAAGACAAGTCCGACCTGATTCCTCAATTCTTTCATGTTATATCCGCTGTCGTAAATATTTTTTCCTTCATAATATAAGACGCCGTCTGTTGCTTTCATCAGGCCATTGAAATGCTGGATCAGTGTAGATTTACCGGACCCTGTATGCCCGATGATGCCGACAAATTCCCCCTGCGTGATTTCCAGACTGACGTCCTTTAATGCCTGCTTTTCATACGCGGTTCCGGGGCTGTATATATAATTAATGTGCTCTAATTTAATTGACATAATGCCTCCACCAGCTCCTGTGTCCTTAGGATTCCTTTCGGGAGCTTCAAGCCTCTTTTTCTCAGTTCTTCTGCAAGCATGGTCACCTGTGGAACATCCAGCCTGTACTTTTTAAGCTCTTCTACCTGACTGAAGATTTCCTTCGGTGTGCCATGCATGACAATATGGCCGCTGTCCATGACATACACCTGATCAGCGTCAATGACCTCTTCCATATAGTGTGTGATGAGGATGACCGTGACCTTCTTGCGTCTGCGCAGTTCCTGAATGGTACGGATGACTTCCTTCCGGCCGTTCGGGTCCAGCATGGCGGTTGGCTCATCGAGCACAATACATTCCGGCTCCATTGCAATGACTCCCGCAATTGCAACACGCTGTTTCTGTCCTCCGGACAGCTTATTCGGCGAATTTGTCCGGTACTCCAGCATACCAACCGACTTCAGGCTGTCTTCAACCCGTTTCCAGATTTCCTCTGTCGGCACCCCGAGATTTTCTGGACCGAATCCTACGTCCTCTTCCACCACGGTGCCAATGATCTGGTTATCCGGATTCTGGAACACCATCCCTGCAGACTGACGGACGTTCCACAATTCTGCCGGATCCTTCGTGTCCCTGCCATTCACCCACATCGTACCGCCTGTGGGGATCAGTATCGCATTCATGTGTTTCGCGAGAGTCGATTTTCCGGAACCATTGTGTCCAAGTATCGCCACGAAGTCCCCCGGTGCGATCTGGATGTCTACCCCGTCGACTGCACGGTTCATCCCTGTCACATTGCCTTCTTCATCACGCTTTTCATATTCAAAAATCAGTTTTTCTGATCGGACCATATCCATATCAGCTGTGCCTCCGTTATTTTTTCATCCCCGGCCATTCTTGCCTGACCGTACAGGAAATATTTTTGATTATACTACGCAGGTATGCCTGCTGTCCACTATTGTACGGTATCAACTGGCTTTTGGCAAGGTACAATTATGCGTAGTCAGGCAAGGCCAGTTTGTCTGTTACTGCGTATACCTTTTAGTATACAAAGCAACGTACACAGTATTCATTTGCATCCTTCTGGGTTTCCAAGCTTGTTTAAACGAATTTTATGTATTATAATAGCAAATAAAAAACCGGGTTTCACCATGCCGGTAATTTGGAGATCTGCATATGGAATTTTCAAAAATAAGTTCACCCTCACTTCGGGATTTGTTTGTGGAACAGTTGGAACATTTGATTCTGTCAGGAAAATTAAAAATCGGGGAAAAGCTTCCGCCCGAGCGTCAGTTGGCTGAAATGATGCAGGTGAGCCGGGCCGTAGTAAACGGGGGTCTGGGGGAACTGGAGCGGAAAGGGTTTCTGGTCGTAAAACCGAGAATCGGAACCTTTGTAGCCGATTACCGGCGCAAAGGCACATTGGATACTTTGATGGCGATTATGAAATATAACGGCGGGCGTCTGCGCAACGAAGAAATCCGCTCTATTCTGGAGGTCCGGATTGCTCTGGATACCCTTGCAGCACAATTATGTATTGACCGGATTTCTGATGAGGAAGTGGAACTCCTCCGTGAAAAAAAGGAGCGGATACGGGAGACGGATTCTATCACAGAAGCCTCCCAGGCAGCTTTTGAATTCCAGCATGAATTTGCTCTGCTCTCCCATAATACACTGATCCCGCTGATCTTCCAGTCCTTCCGCACGCCGGTTTCCACTCTCTGGGAGCGTTTCTGTACCCTCTACGGGATACCTGCACTCTACGAGAATACACATACGCTCTGGACCTTTATCCGGGATCGCGATACAGACGGCGCCATCGAATGGATACAGGCTTCAATCGGGAATACAATAGACGGAAGCCGGAAAATCTACTATGACTGATTTTCCGGCTTTACCTAAGTACTTATATTTGTTTGTCTCCGTCACACAGTGCTGCTATTTAGACGGTGCTGTGTGATTTTTTGTTACGGACTTCGTACTGTTGACGATCAGTATTCCTACGCTGACGAGTATCAGCGCAGACAGGTTTTTCAGGGAAACGAACTGTTCCCCGAGGAAAATGGCTGAGAGCACGACGCCGAATACCGGAATCGTAAAGCCATAAATCGCCACCCTGCCCACCGGGTTATACTTCAGCAGCAGCGTCCAAAGGCTGAATGCAACTGCAGAGATCAGTGCCATATAAATCAGGAGGATCGTAGATTTTAGGGTAAATCCCTCTACATGTCCCCCGAGTGCCAGACCGATTATAATCAGGAGTACACTTCCGAATAAAATCTGATAAGAAGTAATCGTCATCGGGCTTTCCTTATCTGAGATGATTTTCAGCACAACCGTGCTCACCCCATAGGCAACCGTACAGATAAACACCATACCTTCACCTTTGAGCGAAAATCCCGTCCCCCATGCCCCCGGAGCCAGATTGATCACCACCACTCCCGCGAGTCCCAGCAAACACCCGATCCCCTTCTTCCATGTCATTTTCTCCGACTTAATCATAAAATGTGCGGCAACAATGGAGACAAATGCATTCGATGCATTGATAATTGATCCCTTTGTTCCCGTCGTATTCGCCAGCCCAACGTAAAAGAAGAAATATTGTATCGTAGTCTGTAAGAGTCCCTGTCTGAGGATATAGGGAATAGAAGAACGTTTCATCGTCAGGAACCGTCTTTCCAAAATACATCCAAACATAAAAGTCAGGACACCGGCGAGGAAAAACCGGTAGCCAGCAAATAAAATCTGGCTCCCGGTTCCTTCTATTCCAAACCACTCATATCCAACTTTAATGCATGGGAATGCACTTCCCCATAACGCACAGCAGATTAACGCCAGCAGACAGACGACTGCCGGTTTCTGTAATCGCTTTTCCATTGGTAATTCCTTCTCCTATGCCTTCTCCGGCTCGCCGTAATCCTCACCGAAAGTATCGACAGTCACCTTTTTCATCACCTGTGCCTCTAACGGCTTATCACTATAATCCGTTGCAGTCCCGGCAATCTTATTCACAACATCCATCCCCTCCGTAATCTTGCCAAATGCTGCATAAGAACCATCCAGATGCGGAGAATTCTTGTGCATAATAAAGAACTGGGATCCTGCTGAATCCGGATGCATTGCACGTGCCATAGAGAGCACTCCCGCTTCATGGGCCAGATCATTCGCAAACGCATTCTGTGAAAACTCACCCTTAATCGTATATCCCGGACCGCCCATGCCTGTCCCGTCCGGGCATCCGCCCTGAATCATAAATCCGCTGATAACACGGTGGAAAATCAGACCATCATAAAACCCTTTATTCACAAGAGATACAAAGTTTTTCACCGTATTCGGTGCGATCTCCGGGTATAATTCCGCCTTCATAATATCCCCATTTTCCATTTCGAACGTAACAATTGGATTAGCCATAATAAACTCCTCTTTTCTTATAAATTCAATACGTCTATTGTAGCGGATAAAGTCAGATTAGTCAATTAGGTACACCACTTAAGTCAATTGGGGACGTAGTATACTTAAGGTTTACTACGTCCCCAATTGACTTAAAATTGATATTTATATACACGGTATATGAACTTTTCCGCATTCATTTTATAACTTGCTATTAGTTTGTGTTCTTTGTTATATTCTCTGAATTCCCCCGCAAACCCTGAATCTGCCAGTACATTCCCGCTAATTTCCTGTACACTGCTTACATAACCTGAATATGGTACTTTGAAGGAATCTGCCAGTTTGAATGTTCTGTTGTTTTCGTCTACAAGGTATTTATAATAGTAGGAAGTGCTTCCGTCTTTTGCGCTTGTTTCGGTCAGGCCTGTGCTGCTCCAGTCGAAGCCGGGCCTTGTCTCGCTGTAGCCGATGTTGTTATTGAACATATAGAGATAATATTGTCCCTCTTTGAGCGTATCGTCTTTTACATATGTAACGGAATGCTGTCCGCCCTGTATTGTGAAGCTGCCGTCTTTTGTGAAAAGGAGGTTTTCGTATCCGGTACCGGCCCAGAACTTGTCCGCCCCTATCATGTAATCGAGCTGGGGAGCTGTATACAGATTGCTGACTTTTAGTATCGTCGATGTCTCCCTTGAGCTTAGCAGAACTTGTCCTGATCCCATCCATTGAATCGTATTGATGTGCATCCAGTCTAAGTCTCCGTCTGCATTTGCCACACAGGAGGCTTTATAGTTTCCGAGGAGGTCGCCGAGATCGAGTACCTCTGTCACCTGGCCGGTCCTGATATCCAGTTTTACCACTACATCTTCTACGCTGTCCTGTTTATTATCGGTTGCCAGTATCAGGATGTTCCCGTCATCATCGAAGACATAATCGTGATGCAGGCTGTAATCACCCAGGTCATATACGGAGACAACCTGTCCCAGCCGGTTTACTGCGGCTATTTTGGATTCTGATATGCTGTAGTACATCGCGCTCTCATCAAATAAAATCCTGTGGCTCCGGTAGCCGAGCAGGGGGACTTCGCCTCTGAGGATGCCGTCATTATCATAATAATACATGAAATCAAGATGTGAGTCATCGTTCCCAAGTATGACATACAATCCATCTGATAACTCTTCCTCAGCCTTCTCGTCAATATCTGTCTCAAGCTTCACTTCCTCGTCTCCCAGCAGGCTCCCCATATTATAGGCATAGGAGCGGGTTGTCACCATCCCATTTTCTTCCGTAATTGTGAACTTTACTTTATTTTCCATATCTGGAATGAGCCCGATCACCTGAAACTCATGCTCTGTCTGGTATTCCTCTTCCTGAGAAACCTCACGCGTAAAATCTTTGATTTCTTTGTCTGAAACACTGACGGTGTATGTAATCTTCGCGGGATTCTCTGTCTTGAAGTAGACATATGCCGACTGTGTATTCGTGCCAAACGGATTATACTGAATCAACATATTGTCTATCGTATATTCATTTTTAGCTTTTTTCGCCTCAAGTTTTTTAACGATCTTAGCCTGACCCACAGTATCGTAAGTCTTCTTGATCTCTTCCAGCTGCTTTTCTTCTTCCTCTGTAAGCGCCACGGTCTGTTCTTCATCCGGAGTGCCCAATATCCTGCTGACAGTCGCCTCCATCGCAGAAATGGCCGTGGTTCTCCCAAATATCCCGATTCCTGCAATGATCAGCAGCGTCGGTACAATCCACTTTTTCTTCTTTCCCGGTTCTTTTAACATAAAACATTTCCTTTCACTGCGATAAATTAGCCTCTGAACATTCATATTGTAAAAGAAATTTGTGCCCATTCTATGAAATCTTTTTGAAATTTCATTTTTTATTATGGCTAAAATCAATTCTTTTACCTGACGCAGTATTGTATCAGACCGCCTTTTTCTTCATATCCCGTATTCCACAGGTCCTTCAGTGAGAAGGTTGACGCCTCTCCGTACGTTGCCACGGTGATTAGGAAATCATCCTCTTTTTCCTCGTACCCGTAACACAAGAACCAGTGCCATACAAAATCTTTATATTCCGGCTTTTTATGCCGCAGCATCAGATAAGGCACCGGAAACCCGGCATCGATCTGCTTTTTGATAAGATCTGCTGCCTCAGTGGAGGTATGCTCTCCGGCAAACTCCTGCATACTCAGCCGGTCGTCCCCTGTGTCATTTAAATATTTTGAAAATCCGTCAATGAACATGCTTAGTTTTTTCACCCCGCCGGCGCGTGGTCTTAAGTACGGTTTCATCTTCATCGAGAACTGTATATAATCTTCCTTTTCCAGATTATGGACATCATAGGGATACAGGTGGGCCTGCCCCTGATGCAGCGCAAAATAAATACAACTGTCACACGCGGTCGCCGCCGCACAGCCGCCGACATACATGACCACATTCCGAAACCATTCCTGATTCCCGCCGATTTCACCATCTATTGTAAAATAATCCAGTAATTTTTTCATATCTGCCTCCTGAGTTCTCCCGACGAGCCGACTTCACCTGTTACTGTACATCCCCTCCCTATAGGTGTGTACAGTAATCACTCTTCCCGGGATGATAAACGCGTCGAATAAAAGACTACACCCAAAATAATCACGCCGCCCGCAAGTTCTTTGATCCCTGGCTTTTCACAGAGGAATAGAAACGCCGCTATAATTCCATATACAGATTCCAAACCAGATATGATTCCCGCGGTCTGGACCTTCACATGTTTTAATCCTTCTATATACATAGTATGTGCAAAAGCAGTAAAAACTACCCCAAGCAGAACCAAAACGAGGATATCCTTCCCGGAAACCACCGGCTTCAAAAGGAACAGGGACGGCAGCAGTACAACAGCCGCAGTTGCCTGTTCGTAAAATGCAGTCAGGCTGCTTGTATATTTCTCCATAAACATCCGGTTCATCAGGGACAGGACTGCGTAGGACAGACTGCCCGCCATTCCCCAGATAACTCCCTGTGTCATCGTATTCCCCAGATGGAATTCCGGAACAATAAGCAGCACACCAGCCAGCATCACTACTGCCGAGACTACACTGGAAGACTTCAGCCTTTCATGGAAAAGTACCGGTTCCAAAAATGTAACAAACAGTGGGAATGTAGAAAACGTAAGTGTCCCGACCGCAACCGTGGAGGTCTGGATCGACTGCATAAACGTCGTCCAGTGGACCGCCAGTACAATCCCGGCGGTAATCATCAGTATATAATCTCTCCCCTTATCAAGGCGGACCCGGGCCCTTTTCACTTTTAATAGAAAGAACAGGGAGAGAGAGGAAAAAATAACCCGTCCCAGAACAATGATCACGGCCGGCAGCAGGACCCATTTTGCAAACAGGCCTGCAAGTCCAAACAGCAGGACAGCGATATGTATTGATATCAGACTCTTCTTCTGGTTCTTCATCTATTCTCCTTTATCAGCTTTATCATCATCCACCGCTATGCGTGGAATTCTTTTCAAACCTTTCATAGTATATCATACTCCTTTTCATCTTCCAAACAACATTTTTCCATTTCTTTACTAATCTTTTTTCTTTCCTCCGGAGGTCCGGAATGAATGCAAGGGCATGTATAGTTGTTATGTACATTTTTTTTCGGATTTTTTGGTTACTCGTGACATTGTCCCATTCTCTCTTTTTAGATATACTTATCTCAGAAAACAACGAAACAACATTTTTTCAAGGAGGCTATTAAAATGGCAAGTTTATCATTAAAAGGAATTCAAAAAGTATATCCTAACGGATTTCAGGCAGTAAAAGATTTCAATCTGGATATTGAAGATAAAGAATTTATCATCTTCGTAGGACCATCTGGATGTGGTAAGTCAACTACTCTTCGTATGATTGCAGGTCTGGAAGATATTTCAGGCGGTACTCTTGAGATTGACGGAAAAGTTATGAACGATGTTGAGCCAAAGGACCGTGATATCGCGATGGTATTCCAGAACTACGCTCTGTATCCTCATATGACAGTATATGACAACATGGCATTCGGACTGAAGCTGCGCAAGGTTCCGAAAGATGAGATCGATAAGAAGGTTCGTGAGGCTGCAAGAATCCTTGACCTTGAGAAATTATTAGACCGTAAGCCAAAGGCTTTATCAGGTGGACAGAGACAGCGTGTTGCTATGGGACGTGCAATCGTGCGTAATCCTAAGGTATTCCTTATGGATGAGCCTCTTTCCAACCTGGATGCAAAACTGAGAGTTCAGATGCGTATCGAGATTTCCAAGCTTCATGAAAATCTGGGCGCAACCATCATCTATGTAACACATGACCAGACAGAGGCTATGACACTTGGTACAAGAATCGTAGTTATGAAAGACGGAGTTGTTCAGCAGGTAGATACACCTCAGAACCTTTACAATACACCTTGCAACCTGTTCGTTGCCGGATTCATCGGATCACCTCAGATGAACTTTATGGATGCTATTGTAAAAGTAAATGGCAGCGATGTAACTCTTACAGTTGGAGAGCACGTACTGAAAGTTCCTGCTTCTAAGAAAAAAGCTCTTATTGATGGCGGTTATGACGGAAAGACAGTTGTTCTTGGAATTCGTCCGGAAGATGTACATGATTCAGAATCATTCATTGCAAACTCACCTGACAGTGTAATCAGATCCAAGATCAAAGTTTATGAGCTGCTCGGCGCAGAAGTATACTTATACTTTGATGTAGAAGGTACTCAGATGACAGCCCGCGTTAATCCTCGTACACCTTTGAGAAATGGTGATGATGCAGTATTCGCTCTGGATATGGAAAAGATTCATGTATTTGATAAAGATACAGAGTTGACGATTTTAAATTAATGCTTTAGAATAAGAATATATAAATGAGAGGGGCTGTGCTATTAAGTGCGGCCTCTTTGAATTACTGTCCACAGGCACGCCTGTAAACAGTAACGCGCCTGCCCATTTAGATTCGCCTACGGCGAGGGGGCAGGCTTACTGGCCGATTTACGTAACGGCCCCCCAGCCTATCAGCGTAGTGATAGGCTGGGGAGTGAACCAA
>NZ_QUGN01000045.1:0-393 GCF_003479085.1 Clostridium sp. AF19-22AC
ATGATGACAGAATTATTTGGTGTATTTCCATATTTAAAAAACGAAAAAATTATTATTAAAAAAATAGAATTAAATGACGTTGTAGCCTTGTCAGAGATAAGCAATAATGAGAATGTTTATAAGTATATACCGCCTTTTTTATATAAGAAAAGTAAGAAAGCATTAGAGACTGCAATCAAAAATCTTGGTGGAAGAGATTTTGAAAAGAAAAAGTATATAATTGCAGGCGTTTATTTAAAAGATAATCCTAATAGGCTTGTAGGTTTAGCAGAAATGTTTGACTATAAAAAGAGAGAAAATAAAATAACAGTGGGTTATCGTCTAAATGAGGATTATTGGAATAAGAAAATTGCAACAAATGTTTTGAAATTGATGGTTGAATATTTAGTAAAT
>NZ_QUGN01000045.1:403-14997 GCF_003479085.1 Clostridium sp. AF19-22AC
GAAATTGATGGTTGAATATTTAGTAAATGAGGTTAATATTTCAACACTTCAGGCATTTGTCATGCCAGAAAATTTATATTCAGCAAAAGTGCTATTAAACAATGGTTTTGTAAAAGAGGATTTTACCGTACAAGAAAAAAATTGGGGCGGTCAAGAAATTGCAACTGTTGATGTATACACATACAATAAGTCTTAGACAACCTCCAGTTTTTCAAACTGAAAATCTGGGATTGTGGTGGCTTAATCATAGTTGTTCCAAAATACGAACAACCAATGGAAATGTTTTTGATTAAGGGCATTTAATTAAATTTGAATTTGTGGAGGTATTTTATGTTTAATGAAATATGCATATATGAGGCAAAACTGACCAAGTTAGATGAAATTGAAGAACTGATGAGGGAAGTAGCGGAATTTTACTTGGAGCAAGATGGTGTTATTGATGTACACTATATAAAACGTACTCACCGACAAAAAGATTTCAATGCAGTTAAAGAGGGAGAATTACCTGTTCGTCTTACAAGAAATGTAGGTAAGGTAACATATGTTTTGTATTGGGTGCTGGAAAATGAAGAAGCTCATGCAAGAGTTGGAAAACTTGGTATAGAAAAATTCTATAAACGTTGGAATAGGTGTTTAACCACAATGCCCAAAATAATCTTGGGTGAGAATATTGTTTGATTTACAAACTTCAAAGAGATTTGCCCTTCACCATGACGCCAAAAGAATTGTGTTGCAGCCGGAGCCGGAAAACAAGGCATCCTGCGGCCTGCTGCTGTCTTGTGGCTTTGTGCTTGACACGGAAAAAGAGATCTATGTAAAACTTTTGTCTTGAACGGTAAATAAGCTGAACAAATTCATAAAGGGCAGAGCAGGTCAAGGGAAGATGCTTCTTCACGTGATTTGCTGTCAAATTAGAGATAATCGCTACATCTTCTTGCCGTTTATCGCAGGCCAATACCACTTTGTAAATAAACTGCTAATTATAGACAACAATTCTTCATCGCTCATCTCATCAGGATGCTGTATTTGATGAATGATGGCAGAAAATATCCCATTAAAGTAAATATCCATGATAACACGATTATGGACAGAAGTACTTATAGGAATATTCAGTGACACCTGCAATCGTTGCTGTAATCTTCTTATAAATGCTGCTCGGTTGGAATCGCTGAGGAGAATGCCGAGACGATCCTTTGAGGCATAAAAATGCTCAAGAAATAGCTGAAAAAAATGATTATCTAAAACAGGAGACATCTGAACCTGAGGTAGTAGAACAGAAAGCATCCCGTCTATGAACTGATCTTCTGCGTACTCGATTAAATTAAAGACATCTTCAAAATATCGATAGAATGTAGTACGATTATAGCCTGCAAGATTTGTAATTTCTTTTATTGTGATTTTATATATGTTTTTTATTTCTGCAAGACGGAAAAAGGCTGTAATAAATGCCTCTTTCGTAGCATCTGTAATTTCAGGTTGTTTATTCATGAGTTCCTTTCTGTATCATGCGACACATGTTCATTATTGTTGCTTGATGATTTTTTATCATGCAACTATAATTGGATCATACAACACATGTCGCATAAAAACAAGGAAAGGTTGATGCTTTATGAAAAAAGATAAATTGTATCAGTGGTGTGATCAGATATGGCTGCATGTCTTATATGGAATAGGAATCGTTATGAGCTGCTTACTTGTTTCCAGATGGTCTGACATATCAATGCCATGTAAATTGATGTATATGCTTACAATTATGGTTCCATTACATGTATTCGAAGAAAACACTTTACCAGGTGGGTTTTTCTTTATGAACAATCTCGGACAGAAGTCAGACCGGCCAATGGTGTATCCACAGAATATGCTAACCAACATGATTACAAATCTTGGTGCAGAGATATTGTTTATTGTTATACTTATATATGCAGACTATATTCCAAATACAGCTGTTGTTGTAGTGATATTATTTGGATATGCGGAATGTATTCATCATACGATGGATGGTATACGGATGTACAGAAGATATGCAGGTAAAGGGAAAAGAACAATTTATGGACCGGGAACAATCACATCATATGTAGGCTTGATACAGTTAAGTACATATGGACTGGTATGGCTCACAAAACAGAATATTGTAGTTAGTGAAGTGTTTGCAGGAATAGGGATTATCTTACTTGTGGTGGTAGGATTGATTTTGATTCCATTTATAATTTCAAAACGAGTACAAAGTAAACGTTTTGCATTTAGCAGTAACGGATATTTTGAAAAATATGAACCAATGCAAGGAGGAAAAAACAATGGATAATCTGGTGTTAGAGGCATTAAAGACAAGAAGAAGTGTAAGAAGGTACAGTGACAGAGTGGTAGAACAGGAAAAGCTTGATGCGATTATGGAAGCTGCAACATATGCACCTACAGGAATGGGACAGCAATCACCTGTTATTGTACTGGTAAAGACAAAAGAAGTTAGAGATAAGATATCGAAATTGAATGCGAAGGTAATGGGCAGGGACATAGATCCGTTTTATGGAGCGCCGGTAGTTGCTATTGTATTTGGAAATAAGGCATCTGTACCTACTTGGTTTGAGGATGCAAATCTCGTTGCCGGTAATTTGCTTAATGCAGCACATGCAGTTGGTGTAGATTCTTGTTATATCTACAGGGCTAAAGAAGTGTTTGAATCAGAAGAAGGACTAGCTCTTTTGAAAGAATGGGGACTTGATGCAAACTATGTTGGAGTTGCGAATTGCATATTAGGATATGGTGAAAGTGAAAGACCTGTTGCAAAAGAGCGAAAAGCAAACTATGTAATTGAAGTATAAAACTACTATTGTATGTAGTGCATTAATGAACGATATTTATTTTAATACATTATTCCCACGACTTTTTTATTTCTGCGAAGCGATATACTCACGGGGCGAATATTTAAAATATTCCCGAAACGCCTTATAAAAATTGCTGCTATTGCTATAACCAAGCAATACTGCAATTTCCTCTATGGGCAAATTTGTCCCTTTTAACAGAATTACAGCACGTTCCATTCGCTGCTCCAAAAGGATTTCAGAAAATGACTTGCCCAACTCCCGGTGCAGAAGTGTGGATACATAGTTCGGATGATAGGAAAAATGTTTTGCAATATCCTTCAGCGTCACACTGTCAAAATGCTCACTCATGTACTGCACAATCTTTTCTGATAAACTTTCACTAGGGGAAGTTTGGTTTGCCTGGGTAAATTGCCGCGCAATCTGCAACAAAAAAGAAAGGGTGAGTGACTTTAAAACAGGCTGGGTATCTTCCTGCTTATTTGCGTACTCAATTACCATCATTTCAAGCAGTGTGCGGATATTGCAGTCATGTTCAATTTTAAAATGCATAAATTCATCGGAAAATTCATTTGTGGACGGGTCAAGCAGAAAATGAAACAGCCTGTTATTGGATGAGAGCATTGGCAAAAATGTTCTAAAAAAAGTTTCCCGTTGTATGAGTACGCCAATAATGGTTGTCTCTTTATCATCATGTACACAAAGTGCATGGCCTGCAAATGGCTGTCCTGCATAAAGTTCCCCCTCACGGATTGTAATACGGTTGTCATATTTAAAGCTGATAGAATCATATTCGCCCTCATAGGTGAAATTGAAATAAAAAAAGTCATGCCGGTGGAAAAGCTCCTGACGTCCGCCACTTTGATGGACACAGATCAGGATTTCTTCCTCCGGCGGTCCGGGCCAGCAAAACATTTTTTCAGACTGGCTTCCCACGGGGTAATCATGGTAGGTCCAATCTAAAGTTAAAAATTGTTCCCGAAGCCGGTCTATAGAAGCACACAATAATTCTTTTCCCACATCATTCCCTCCCCCTCGTATTTAAAGAACAATGCCAGTAATGGCGACGATTTTATTATACTAAATGATATTAGAAAACACCAGTGCTGTTGTTAAGTTTTAGCGCTGTTTTTTTCCGAAGTTTTCTTTATAATCGTAACATTAAAAGTTTAGGAGGCATTTTATGAAATCTCAAATTAAATATGGGGGAAACTCAGCCTTTTATCGGAAGCTGCTTTCGCTTGTTTTTCCAATTGCATTTCAGCAGTTTATGTTAGCGGCGGTCAGTGCGTCGGATGCATTGATGCTTGGCTTTGTTAATCAGGATTCTCTTTCGGCCGTCTCCCTGGCCGGTCAGATCACTTTTGTCTTTAACCTCTTTATGGGCGGCCTGACAATGGGGACAAGTATTCTGGCGGCACAGTATTACGGTAAGGGTGATGTGAAATCCATTGAAAAGATATTTGCCTATGTCACAAGGGTCTCATTTTTCATCTCCGCAGTATTTTTTATGGCATCCTTTTTTGTTCCGGAACTGCTGATGCGTATTTTTACACAGGAGTCCCAGCTTATTGCGGGAGGTATTGTCTACCTCCGGATTGTGGCAGTATCCTATTTGTTTACCGGCATATCGCAGATTTATCTGTGCATATTGAAAAATACGGGATACGCAATGAAAAGTATGGCAATCGGTTCAACTGCCGTTGTGATCAATATTTTTCTGAATGCTGCGCTTATCTTCGGACTATTCTTTTTCCCCAGAATGGGAATCGCAGGTGCAGCGCTTGCCACATCCGTTTCTAAGCTGATTGAGATGGTATGGGCGTTCATCGAATCCCTGCGGGAAAAACATGCGCGGCTTCATATAAAGTTTTGCTTTTCTGTTGATCAGCAGTTGGTAAAAGATTACTGGAGATACAGCCTGCCCATGCTGGGTGATTATCTTGTGTGGGGAGTGGGCTTTACGATGTATTCCGTTATCATGGGGCATTTGGGAAATGACGCGGTGGCGGCAAATTCGATTGCAAATATTGTGAAAAACCTGATTGTTAGCTTTTGTACAGGACTTGCAAATGGCGGCGGTATCATTGTGGGCAATGAACTTGGTATGGGAAATTTAAAACAGGCGAAAAAATATGGGGGGATTCTTTGGAAGATGGCAGTGATCAGTGGTGTTGTATCAGGACTGCTATTAGTCGCTCTTTCTCCGCTTATCATAAATGTGACAGCATTAAGTCCGCAGGCTACGGGATACTTGAAATGGATGCTGATACTTTGTGCCTGCTACATGATTGCCAAATCCATCAATATGATGACGATTGCCGGAGTATTTCCTGCCGGTGGCGATTCAAAATTCGGTTTGATCTGTGATACGTTAACCATGTGGGCGTTTGCGGTTCCGGCAGGCTTCCTCGCTGCTTTTTATTTCCATTTGCCGGTGGTTACTGTGTTCCTTATTATCAATCTGGATGAGGTGGTAAAAGTCCCGGCAGCGATTCTGCACTATAAAAAATATGGGTGGCTGAAAAATATTACACGAGAAAATGAGGCACAGCTGGTAAAATTTGAGGATAATGAGGTGAAAGTAATATGACAGAACTTGAAAAATTAGAAGCGGGGTTGGAATACTGTGCGCTTGATCCGGAAGTTGATGCCCGTAAAAAAAGAGCAGTGGCTGCCTGCGTGGCATTAAACGCAATAGATCCAACTGATTATGAAAAGCAGTATGCGGCAATTCAGGAGCTTTTTGGGTCGACTGGGAAAGTGATAAATGTTCTTCCAGGCTTCCAATGTGACTACGGGAAAAATATTCATGTGGGTGAGGATTTTCTGGCAAACTATAATGTTACTATTCTTGATATTGCTCCAGTATATATAGGTGATTACTGCATGGTTGGCCCAAACACACTCATATCAACAGTCGGTCATCCTCTTTCTCCGAAAGAAAGGAGAGAAAAGAAATCATTTGGCAGGCCAGTTACGATTGGCGATGATGTGTGGGTTGGCGGTAACTGTACCATACTTCCGGGGGTAACCATTGGGAATAATGTTATTGTAGCTGCCGGAGCCGTGGTTTCTAAGGATGTGCCGGACAACTGCGTTGTGGCAGGCGTTCCAGCGAAAATCATTAACTCCATTTTTGATACAGAAACTACTTAGTGATAATAAATAAAAGGTGGTATAATAAAAAGCAGAAACGATGAAATAACAGGATCGGTGAATGGAGGGAACGCTATGGAAAAAGCAAAAGTTTATTTTTCAAGAGAAATCACACCTGAAAAGGTGGTGGAACTGTATCATGCGACAGGAAAGGAACTGTCTGGAAAAGTAGCTGTAAAACTGCATTCCGGCGAACCGGGGAATCAGAATTTTTTAAGGCCAAAGTTCTGGAAACCTGTCATTGACGCAGTGGAGGGAACCGTGGTCGAGTGTAACACCGCCTATGAGGGGGAACGCAATACCACAGAAAAACATAAAGCTACGATGGAAAAGCACGGATGGAATAAATATTTTAAGGTAGAGATTTTGGATGCTGAAGGACCGGACCTGGAGCTTCCGATTCCGGGAGGTAAAAGGATTCAAAAGGATTATGTTGGCAGGGATATGTCCAACTATGATTCCATGCTGGTGCTGTCTCATTTTAAGGGACATCCAATGGGAGGCTATGGCGGCGCCCTCAAGCAGCTGTCAATTGGCTGTTCCTCTGCTGCCGGAAAAGCCTACATCCACGGGGCAGGAAAGCCGGAGGAAATGTGGTCGACAGAACAGAATGCTTTTCTGGAATCAATGGCCGATGCAGCATCTGCCGTTACCGCCTATTTTGACGGCAACATGGTCTTTGTCAATGTGATGAAGAATATGTCCGTAGACTGTGACTGCTGTGCTGTGGCTGAAGATCCCTGTATGGCTGATATGGGCATTCTGGCTTCACTTGATCCCGTTGCTATTGATCAGGCGTGTCTCGATCTGGTTTATGCTTCCAGCGATCCGGGCCGTGACCATTTCATAGAGCGGGTAGAAAGCCGTAATGGCATTCGTACTATAGAAGCTGCTGCAAACTTAGGAATTGGCAGCAGAGAATATGAATTGATTGAAATATAATTTTTTGCTTTTCAATTGCATACCCATAACTGGGATTAAGAATTGAATATAAAAGTTAGCGGCCAGCTTAGACTGGTCGTTTTTTGTTCCGTGCAAAAGGAGACGCATTAGATGGTATAGGAGGCATTCTATTTTGTATGGATCACCGGTAACTGCCATAGGATTTCTACATAGGCTGGGATTGTCCGGAGATATATGATATAATTTACCCAATCAAAATAACAAGATAGAAAAGTATTCAGTCTGCAGAACTGCTCAATTAGAATTTGTCAGAGAACTGAACAGCACGGCAGACCGGTGTTTAGGGGGAAGAAATTTGTGGGAACAGGAATAATTGTATGCGGCCTAAACGGGACTGGAAAGAGTACGTTGGGAAAAGTTTTGGCAGAGAGATTAAATTTTCATTTTATTGATAGTGAAAGCCTGTATTTTCTTATGGCGGATCCCCTTTATATTTATGCTTATCCGCGTACCCACAAAGATGCGGCAAAGCTCCTTTTCAATGAAATTAAAGTATATGAAAATTTTATTCTTACTTCCGTGAAAGGGGATTACGGAGAATGGCTTTATCCTTATTTACAGTATGCCGTTTTGATTGATGTTCCGAGAGATGTTCGGATACAACGCATAAAAAACCGTTCTTTTCATAAATTTGGTAATAGAATATTGCCAGGTGGAGATTTACATGAGCAGGAAAAAAACTTCTTTAATCTTGTTCAATCCAGAGATGAAGATGTTGTTGAGGAATGGCTGCAATCTTTAAGTTGTCCTATTATACAAGTGGATGGAACAAAGTCCATAGTAGAAAATACAAAACTTATTATAGAGCAAATAAGACTCTAAATTTATGGAGGTTATGATGACAGAATTATTTGGTGTATTTCCATATTTAAAAAATGAAAAAATTATTATTAAAAAAATGGAATTAAATGACGTTGTAGCCTTGTCAGAGATAAGCAAGAATGAGAATATTTATAAGTATATACCGCCATTTTTATATAAGAAAAGTAATAAAGCATTAGAGACTGCAATCAAAAATCTTGGTGGAAGAGATTTTGAAAAGAAAAAGTATATAATTGCAGGCGTTTATTTAAAAGATAATCCTAATAGGCTTGTAGGTTTAGCAGAAATGTTTGACTATAAAAAGAGAGAAAATAAAATAACAGTGGGTTATCGTCTAAATGAGGATTATTGGAATAAGAAAATTGCAACAAATGTTTTGAAATTGATGGTTGAATATTTAGTAAATGAGGTTAATATTTTAACACTTCAGGCATTTGTCATGCCAGAAAATTTATATTCATCAAAAGTGCTATTAAACAATGGCTTTGTAAAAGAGGATTTTACCGTGCAAGAAAAGAATTGGGGCGGTCAAGAAATTGCAACTGTTGATGTATACACATACAATAAGTATTAGACAACTTCCAGTTGTCAAACTAGAAAATTGGATTATGGAGGCGAGGATATGAGTAAAGAATATATGATACCAGCGTGTTCAGGAATAAAAATTGATGTTAAGCAAGGTCAAAATATTACAGTAATTGATGTGGAGGGCGGTCAAGTAGTTGATTTTTTTGCAGAAGTAACAGGTAAGAAAAATGAATTTTTATCAACAGGAGTGACGATTGACTGTAACGAATCTTTGAAATTAAAAATCGGAGATACTATTTATACGAATATGTATCGTCCTATGATGAAAGTCCTTTCAGATGATGTTGGAGAACATGATTTACTTCACCCGTGTTGTCGACCAGAAATGTATGATTTTTTCTATCATAATGGCAAAGGACACCCAAACTGTTTTGATAATATTAACAATGCCCTTGCCGAGCAAAGACCTATTATTACGCCTGTCAATCTATTTATGCACACAGAAATCAATACTAACGGCAGTATTTCAGTGGAAATGCCTATTTCCAAAGCCGGAGATAAAATTGTAATAAAAGCATTGTTGGATATTACGCTAGGAGTTGCCGCTTGCAGCGTATCTGAAAGTAATTGTAATAGTGGTAAATGTTCACCTGTTAAAATTATTATTGATTAAACAACTTTCAGTTTATCAAACTGAAAAAATCGCAGTTTTGAAAGGAGAAAGTATGGAAAAGAGTATTGCATTTTGTGGTTTGGTGTGTTCGCAATGTCCTGTATACATTGCAACCAAGGCGAATAATGAAGAACTAAAAGAGAAATTAGCAATCGAATATTCTACAGACACATTTGAGTTTGTAAAAGAAGATATGAATTGTACGGGGTGTCACTCAGTAGTTGGAGTAAATGAGAAAATGTGTAAAGAATGTCTTATGAGAAAGTGTGGTATGCACAAAAGTATTTCTTATTGTGCAGAATGTAATGAGTACCCATGCCAGTACATAAACAGTTATGTGCCAATTGGAAGTGATAATCGCAAAATGTTAGATGAACTGGTAAAGAAATAAATTCCAGTTTGGATGATGTACAGGTTCAATAAAAATTTAAGAACAATTATAATTTAGTGTAGAGGAGAGGCAATGAAAAAGAAAAACGTAATAGCAGGTATTACTACAGTGGTTATTATAATCATAATAGCATACTTATCAACCAGACCTAAAATATTGGGAAATATGAATCATAGTTATTCAGAACAGACAACTTCAAATTCTGAAATTTCATTTTCGGGAGAGCCAAGTGACAGGATAAAATTTTTATTTAGTTCTAATATAAAACATGGTGATTTAGACCTAGTTTTATATGATTCAGATGGTAAAATGGTGTATCAATTAGATAAAGCAAGGGAATTAGAAACTTTTTATACATTGGATAAAGCAGATATATATACATTAACGGCAAAACATAGTAACTTTATTGGAAAATATAAAATTAAAATCATTAAGGCTGATTAAATGGTTAACCATCTGCTTCTTTTTATACAGGAATGTATGCAGGAAAATGAAAAAAGAAAGGCGGTAATGAAATGAACTATACAAAATTAGGCAATTCAGATCTTAAAGTTTCCCGTATTTGTATGGGATGTATGGGATTCGGGGATTCAGGCAGGGGCCAGCATTCTTGGACGCTTAATGAGGAACACTCCAGAGCAGTCATACGAAGGGGGCTGGAGCTGGGGATAAATTTCTACGATACTGCCATTGCTTATCAGAGCGGAACCAGTGAGCAGTATGTGGGGAAAGCATTGAGAGATTATGTAAACAGGGATGAGGTGGTGATCGCGACCAAATTCCTTCCCCGGACAGAGAAAGAGATTGCAGTGGGCACTACAGGTCAGGAGTATATTGAGAAGATGCTTAACCAGAGCCTTAAAAATCTTGGAGCAGATTATGTAGATCTTTATATTTATCATATGTGGGATTATCGGACACCCCTTTATGAGATCATGGACGGTCTGAACCGTGTAGTGCAGGCGGGAAAAGCACGTTACATCGGAATCTCTAACTGCTTTGCATGGCAGCTTGCAAAAGCCAATGCCCTGGCGGAAAAGGAAGGGTTTGCAAAATTTATTTCCGTACAGGGGCATTATAACCTGATCTTCCGGGAAGAGGAACGGGAGATGGTTCCGTATTGCCGGGAAGAAAATATTGCACTGACTCCTTACAGTGCACTGGCAGGCGGGAGGCTTTCCAAACATGCAGGAGAAACTTCCAAAAGGCTGGTACAGGATGATTATGCAAAGCTGAAATATGATGCATCAAAAGAACAGGACGAAATCATCATAAGCCGGGTGGCGGAACTGGCAAAGAAACGGGGCATTTCCATGACAGAGATATCACTGGCATGGCTTCTGACAAAAGTGACGTCACCGGTGGTAGGAGCGACCAAATTTCATCATATAGAAGGAGCGGCCGCTGCTGTGGATATAGAACTTACAGGGGAAGAGAGACGCTATCTGGAGGAAGCCTATGTGCCCCATAAACTAGTGGGAGTCATGGCACAGAACAATGCCAGTATGCAGTAGAAACCGGTACGGTCTCTATTCTTATGACAGTAATTCTATTTTTCATTGTCAGTTGCCCGTGGAATATTTAGAATTATCAAATGGTGTGAAAATCCCGCAGATTGGTTTTGGGGTATATTATCGACCTTATGCTGCTGCACCAGCCAATGGGGGATTATACCAGTGCATGGAGAGGGCTTGAAAAACTTTATAAAGAGGGAAAAGTCAAGTTCATTTTAGGGGTGATGGCATAATCGTACTCATTATCCGTGCCAATTCTTCAGGAGTTTCTTTTCCACCATCATTTAGCCACCGAATAGTAACATTCCAAAAACCACCGGCTTGATAGACCAATTCGTATTTTGATTTATTTCTGTATGCAGGGTTAGAAAGAAACAAATCATTAAGGACCGGTAAATACTCATTAAATTTCAATAATGCCAACGGCAGGAGATTATGGCGGTTAAGCAGGAGAAAGAAATGCACATTTGATGCACATATGTCAAAATATGCTTTAGATAATGTATAAGCGGAGATGTGAGGTAATGCTTGTAATTTTTCTATATAAAGCTGACACAATCCTTGGAGTTTTAAAAACAGGACTTCTTCTTTTGTGTGAAAATTCCGATAGAATGTTTTTCTGTCCAGTCCCGCCCGTTCTGCTAATTCTTTTATGGAGATAGCATTGAAGTCTTTTTCATCCATCAAACTAAGTAGAGCTGACAAAATCCATTGTTTGGATTGGAGAGAGTGTGGATTATCCTTTTTCCTTTTCATAAACGCCTCCTGCCACATTTTTGTGCATCTGTGGAACTTGTTTTAGCATCATTGACTACAGATTAATTATAATATAAAATCAAAAGTGCCACAAGTGGGACATTTATCAATTAGGAGGTTTCTGTGATGGACTATTATAAAAATGATTGTTTTTGGGTAAAAGCTCAATCATTTTTGCCGGAAGATAATAGGCTAACAATAGACACTATGCCTAATGAATACTTTTTGCCGGTATCCGATGATTTAGAAATACATATTGATCATTACAAGCCTGCATCTCCCAGCGGGAAAGTTATATTATTTCATGGAGTTGGTGGGAATGGTCGTTTACTCTCATTTATTGCAGTACCATTGATGAAAAATGGATTTGAAGTTATTTGTCCAGATATGCCGCTATATGGTTGCACTCACTTTTCAAGACCAGTTACTTATGAAACATGGATATCATGTGGTTCTAGCCTGGTAAAGCACTTTCAAGAAGAAAACCCTTTACCAACTTTTTTATTTGGACTAAGTGCAGGTGGCATGCTGGCTTATCAGGTTGCGAACGAAAGCAGTCAAATAGCTGGGCTTATTGTTACTTGCATACTTGATCAAAGAAACAAAGCTGTTTTGAAAAGTTCAGCTAGAAATCCTTTTTTGGGTATGATCGCACGACCTATTATTTCTATGTTAAGCGCATTTGATGGTAACATAAAAGTTCCTATGAAGTGGGTAGGCAATATGAAAGCTATTGCTAATGATAAAAGGTTGGTTAATCTTTTAATACAAGACAAAAAATCATCTGGTGCGTTGGTTCCGATTAAGTTTCTTTATTCGATGCTTAACCCCAAAATAAAAATTGAGCCGCAACATTTCAATAATTGTCCTGTACTTTTAGTACACCCAGGTGAGGATCGTTGGACAAATATAAGATTAAGCAAAACATTTTATGACCGTTTAGCCTGTGAAAAAGAGACTGTGATATTGGAGGGGGCAGGCCATTTTCCTATTGAAGGGTTAGGATTAAAACAAATGGAGATTGCTTGTGTTGAGTTTATTAAACAACAACTTGTATCATTATGACATAGAACAGTTTACTAGCTTTTGATGTGGGATATAGCCACTTTGATAAATATATATTGTTACCTTCACTTCTGGACATCTCCCTGTCGGAAACGGACGGGCTCTAACTGCTCCAGTTCATGCAGCCAATGAGGAATATGCCGATCAAGTTGCTAAAGATATACTTTGCGTTCAAAGTGTATCTCAAAGAGAAAATTATATACAAATTTTCGTAAATGAAATCATTCATCACAAAATTTGGAAACAGTTGGACTGGATTTGAAAAATGGGGTGCCCAATTGTTTGTATCATATCTTTCAAGAAATGTTTGTATGGGTATGATAAGATAATATTTATAGCAGGAGTAGGAAAGAAATAAATCCAGTCTTATGGAAAGGGTTGAAATGATGTTACTGTAAGACTAAAAACAGGAGGCATCATAATCTTATGCTTATAAAAAATATGACAGGTGATACATCTGCACTAAAAAATAAACCTATTATAATCACAGGTGGAGGCGGAGGAATTGCGTTGGAAGCGGGACTGCACTGGCCTATATGGGTGCAGAAGTAATCATTGGTGAAGTGGACGAGGAAAAGGGGAGAGCTGCAGAAAATCATATTAATGCTCTTTTCCCTGGGCATGCCCGGTATATTTCTATTGATCTTGAGAAACCAGATGTGATCCAAACGTTTTGTGAGAAAGTATCTGTGGAATATGGAACACCGTATGCCATTATCAATAATGCAACTATCACACCATTTAATTCGATTGAGCGACTTCCCCTTGCAGATTGGGACAGAAGTTATCGTGTCCATCTACGTGGGCCACTGCAATTAATTAGATTCTTTTTGCCCGAAATGCTTGAGAAAAAACGGGGCGTTTTTGTGTTTACTTCATCCTCTGGTGCTGTAGCCTATATGGGAGGTTATGAAGTTTTTAAGACTTCTCAGGTGGAACTGGCAAATACATTAGCGGCAGAATTGGAGGATACGGGGCTGGCTGTTTTCAGCATTGGTCCTGGTCTTGTGAAAACTCAGACAGCGATACAGGGTATTGAAAAAGTGGCGCCTTTGATGGGAATTTCCACAGATGAGTTCTATCATATGAATCGAGATAACATCATATCTGCAGAGGAGGCAGGTACGGCTTTTGCCGTATCATTACTCTTTGCCCAAAAGTATGATGGACAAGAGATTGGCGGTATACAAGCATTAATCGATGCGGGAATCCACCAAAGATCAGGTGGAAAGATTTCAGCAACATTTTGTGAAGAGGGTCAGACATTGCTGACAGCGATTGTCCAGACTTTTGATGAGCAGTATGACGGATGGAAAAACAGGAATATATTTGAAAGGCAGTGGATGTTACGGGATTTCAAAAAAAATGCAGGCTGTTCCGCCGATGAAATGGGAAATGCCCTGCACCAATACCAAATTGCTTACAGCCAAAAAGACGCTGAAAGGCTAGATGGGCTATCTGTTCTTCTGGCAAGCCTTTCCGGATTTTACCGGCACCAGTTGAAAATGATGCAGGGATACATTAAGAACCCGGAGAAGAGGAAGGAATATGACACATATATCAATGGATGGCTCAAGGACATTGAGGCTATGAAACGAATGGTGTGACTGCTTTTTCCAAGTATCAGGTAGCGGCATATAAATTGAAATTCTGCGGGAATTCAATTGGAACGGAAGGGACAAGATTATGAAATCAAATACAAAAAAATATGGGGTAGATTTACTAATACTAGGTTTATCTGCACTTGTAGCTTATGGGATTGTCGGCATTTTCTATATGTTGCTTAAAATTGATATGGGAGCGTTACCTCTTTTAGCACAAACATTGGTAGGTGCACTTTGTGAATTTGGACTAATGGGACTTGGAGTAGTTATTATTTGCATACGTAACAAAGAAAGTTTTAA
>NZ_QUGN01000046.1:0-300 GCF_003479085.1 Clostridium sp. AF19-22AC
TTTGAAACATGAGTTCAATGTAATATTCGAAATCATGTTTAAAGCTTGACATGAGGGAAGAATCAGGAACTTTTGTGAAGCCACAGAAATCCCTCAGTTCCCTGCATAAATGTAAAAACAGCAGAAGCAGGGAATCAGTAGAATAGAAAAGATTTTCTGCAGGATAAAGGCAGTAAGAAATCCGTGCAGTGGATACACACGAGTCCGGCTAAGTGAGCAATAAAAAGCCGAATTGAATTCAGGGGGAATAAATTCATCCAGATCAATGTGCTCTGAAAGAAGAGCAAAGAATGAGGGGCA
>NZ_QUGN01000046.1:310-12809 GCF_003479085.1 Clostridium sp. AF19-22AC
GCAATCGTCAATGAGTTGGTTTTGGCAGTCTGAAAAATGTCACTTAAAGCAATCTGATGGTATTTAGCAGCCATAAATTTTCTTCTCCTCAGGTGTTGGGATATGCTAGTTTGGTTACCTATATTTTACCACTTGTGGAGAGAAAATTTATATAAATCAAGTAATAAGACCCAGTAAAAATTAAGGGTTTTTGGCATTTATCAAATGTTTATCTATGTCTGGATATAGGAGAAACAAGAATCATATGGAAATGCTATGTTGAAAAAAGTATATCCTAAAGGAAATCCTACAATTTCTGCTTTGTCAGGAGATTCGATAAATATTTTAGACTGTTTATGTCAATACAATTGAAAAAGATAAGGGTTGGAGATATAATAAAGTTATGTGAAAAAATTGTGAAATATGAAAAGAAATATGGAGAGAAGGGAATGGCATTAACGATATCTGTGTTAATGCTCACTACAATTTTATCGGTTACAACATTTGCAGAAGATGTGGAGGTCTCTGAGTCAGCTATAGAAAATGATACTTTGAATATTTACAGTGCTGAAGAAAATACTTTATCTGAAGTGGGTATTGGGGAAGATAACTTATTCTCAGGAATGAACATAGAGGAAGAAAATCGTTATTCAGAGCCAGAAGAAGTTGATAATAAAGAAAGCCTACAGGTGGCTATGGCAGGTTCGGAAGGTATGTGTGGAAAATCTGTGAAATGGCAGTTATATGGGGACGAAAAATTGGTAATTAGCGGTACCGGAGAGATGGACAATTTTTTCTGAATGTCTATATGAATTCAAATGCACATTGGAAAGACAGACAATATAAGTCGGTTATTATTGAGGATGGCATAACGGCTATGGGCAGTTATGCATTTTATAGTAGTAGTTTATCGAATATAATTATACCGGATAGTGTGATAAGTATAGGACAAGGGGCATTTTATTGTTGCAGTAACCTAAGCACTATTGTAATTCCTGAGGGTATTACTGTTATTAATGCAGATACATTCAGGGAATGTGGAAATCTGAAAGATATAAAGCTTCCGGTTAGTTTTGGATCAATAGGAAAACAGGCATTTTCGGGAAGCCTTAATTTGAAGAGCGTAATAATTCCTGAAGGGGTTAAGACAATATCTATGGAAGCGTTTCAGATGTGTATGGGACTAACCAGTATAACAATACCGAAAAGTGTAACAGACATGGATATGTGGGCTTTCCTTCGCTGTGATAATCTTCAGGAATTGGTTATGAAAAGCGATGCCCCTAACATACTAGGTGGAGGAAGTCTGGCAGCAGGTCCGGATCCTTTTGTTGTTAAGGTGCCAAAAGGAGCAGCGGGTTATGGTGCCTACCCATGGAATGAATGTAAGATCGTTTATATTGAGTCTGGGCCGGATAAACCGTTACCAGTAAGCAATTTGAAAGCGGCTGCAGATGGCAGAAATAGGACAAGATTGTCATGGAACGCATCATCTAATGCAGAAGGATACCTGATTTATGCACAGAAAAAAGGAAAATACGGATATTGCGGTGTGACTTCTGGTCTTTCTTTTATTGATAAAAAAGCGTCCAAGAAAGAGTATAACTTTTATTAGGTATAAACTTATCATAAAGATGCAGCTGGCAAAATGATTGTTTGCAGTACGCCGAAATATGTATATGGGAAGGCAAAGTAATGTAGTAATTATTTAACATCAAAAATTGCCAGATATATAGACTACAGAGTGATGAATGAGGGTAGGATAATCAGAAAGAGGCGGAAGAAAAGGCGCCGATTTCTGAAACTGAGGATGAATCTGCGATGTCCTCAGATGCTATAAAATTGGATCTGCCGGCAGTTACAGAGTTAAAAGCAATAACAATAATACTGCCTCTCAGAAAGAAATGAAATTTTATTGGGTGTTTCCGTACTTCAGAGAAAATGTGCAGATGGTAGTGGGAAAAAGTACAAAGTATGTCTATGCAAAGGGGCTGCCGCCAATAAATTATACTATATATAATTCTATAATAGAAAGATACGTAAAAGCTGTGTCAGAAAAATGCATTAAAAGTCATAAAGTGAAAAATTGTTAAAAACTGGATTGTTACGAAATCGGAGCTTTGTAAAGGTTAGTACTAAGGATCAGTATTGTTTCATTGAGTATAAAAAACGGTTTTGTGAAATCTGTTTTTATAAAAGATTATAAAGAGGAGGGACAAATTTGAAACGAGGAATTAAAAAAACAATTGCTGCGATGATGGGAGGTGTAATGATATTTATGCTGCCGGTATTCAGCCCAATTATGAAGGCAGCAGACAACGTATTAAACAAAGTGTCAGAAGACGACTTTGACGATGCGGCAACGATGGGAGATGGCGTATTTGCTAAAAGTGGAAATAGCTTTGAGAACATGTCAGATGGAGATCAGTATTATTACATAGCAGAAGATGGTACAAAGACATCTTTAACAGAAGCTATAAAGGCTCAAAATATTGATGCATTTTATAGGACGACCACAGGTGTCAATTATTTATTGAATGGTGTGGTTGTAGCCGGACATGAAAACAAGGTTGCATTTATGGACAAGGATGGTGAATTATGGGGAGAACCCATTTATTCATCCGTGCTCTATGTCAATGATAATATGTTTTTTGGCAGTACCAGTGAACAGAATGGCAGCGGCTATCATGTTTTCGATGGTTGGGGGTTATATAAAAAAGACGGTACACTGATAGATAATTTAGATACGGTACCCGTGAATTATTCGGAAGAGGATGCTTCGTCCGGTGTCAAACAGCCTGAAACCGTTATTGAAAATAACAGGGATAATGATGCAGAAGAATCTTATGAAATAACAATGGAAACTGATGAAAATGGTGAAGTTGTTGCAAGAATACAAGATAGTATTTTCAATAAAGGCTATTCTTACGTTCATAATAAGCTTTTATGTCTGTCAGGAGTAAATGGCATTCCATCATTGAGGATGTACAATGAAGATGGTACAAAAGTCATGGAAGTGGAGAATATAAGACGATATTATGTATCAGAGTCAAGTGATTACATTGGAGCGGTCGATACAGCAAACTGTGTGCAGGTTTATAATTATTCAGGAGAGCATTTATTTACTGCAGAGAATTGTAATTATTTTGATGTGGAGGAATTGCAGAAATATGGCTATGCCGGGATTTCAGGGAATAGGATTGTAGATGCTAACGGTAATGTTGTGGTACAGGGAGACGATATTGCAGGGTTTGACAGTCAGGCCGCTGTTGTTTGGAATGGAGAGGAAGCAAAACTTGTAAATATGAATCAGGAAGATTTGTTTCCTATAACGCCATTATATGAAGAAATGGTTGAGGATGGATATAAATTGACGTCGACTTCCGTTTATTACAATAACAGCCATCTGTTTGTTTCAATCTATCAGAAAAATGATAACAATGAAGCAAAATGTGCTACGAAAGTATTCAATCTTGATGGTGAAGTCATTACTTCTGTGGATGGATACTGGTTAGCCGAAGCACCGGAAGGAGTTGTAAATGAGGAATACATGCTCTTAAAAAATACGGACTACTTTAAAAGAGCCCTGTTTGATCTGGCGGGGAACCAGCTGACTGATGTTCAAAGTAACCTGAATTTTTGGTATGAGGGTTGGGGAGCTGCTGATAATTTGATAGCATATTCATCAACATACCAAGATGCCAAAATGGTACACACACTCATTTTTAGGGATGGAACAACAATTGAATGTCAGAGTAGGCCATTCTATATTAATAATAGAGCGGTGATCTCATCAGATGAGGGTACGTATGTTATTAATGGAAGTGGGGGAGTCATGATACCAGCAGGACAATATAATGATTTCATGCTGTCAGAATACTCACCATATATCATAGGCCTTTATGAAAATGGTTCTGATGTTTTAGATGAATCCGGACAGGTTTTAAATGACAGGAATGAATATACGAATGTGAGCCATACAGCGATATTTTCCGATTTTAAAAATAGTTCTGGCCAATTCCAGAATGGGATCACGTCTAATGGAATGCTTGTTGCGGAAAATAAGGCCGGAAAAGTTAATATTGTAAAGGTTGGTAAGGTTTTAAAATCTCTGGACCCACTTAGTGCAATCAATGACCAGATATATACAGGTAATCCTGTTAAACCGAATATTATCGTCACATCAGGAGGTGCGGCGCTGACAGAGGGAACAGATTATACCATAGAATTCTTTGAAAATACTGCAGTGGGTAAAGGTAAAGTTGTAATAACAGGTATTGGAGAATATACAGGTACTCAGGAAGCAGAATTTAATATTGTATATAAGAAGAGTGAGGCTCCGGAGAATGTGACAGCTGCTTTTACAAATGATAATTTCATCAAGGTATCATGGAAAAAAGTAGACAGTGCAGATGGATATATAATCTATAGGAAGGATAGTAAAACAAACAACTATAAATATCTGATGATGACATCCAAGAATACAGTGCTAAGCTTGATTGATAAGGAAGTATCTAAGAGCAATATTTATAGTTATAGGGTATACTCTTATAATAATTATGATCAACGTATATTAGGGCCTGCCAGTAAGGAAGCCACGGCAAAAGCAACAGTACTATCTGGAGTAAAGAATGTTGCAGCGGCTCCTGCAGGCAAAAATAAAGTGAAACTTACCTGGAGTGTGGTGAAGAATGCGGACGGATACTTGATTTATGCCCAAAAAGATGGAAAATATGGATACTGTGGGATGACAAGCGGTGCGTCTTTTACAGACAAGAAAGCAATTGACAGTGATTACAATTTTTATTGGGTTTTTGCTTATGAAAAAGATACAGATGGGAAAATGATACCTGGAGAATCCGGTAAATATGTATTCGCAAAAGGCATTGTTCCTACAGTTACGGGTATGAAGGCGTCTTCTGCAAAAGGAAGTGTTAATCTTTCCTGGAATAAGGTAACAGATGCTCAGGGGTATTTGGTTTATGGAAAAACTGCTAGCGGGAAGTATGGCTATATAGGTATGACATCCGAGACGGTATTTGTAGATAAAAAAGCGTCTAAGAACGAGTATAATTTTTATTGGGTGTATGCTTATTACAAAAATAACGCAGGTAATAATATTGTAAGCGGTGCTCCTAAATACGTTTATGGCAAGGCAAAATAGGAGAAAATAAGTGAAATTGATTAACAGGAAAACCAGGGATGATAATAATATCATCCCTGGTTATAAATATATTATAAGCTGTATTATAACAGCGGGGGTAATGCTTTGTCCTTTTGCAGCACATTTAAAGGTCTACAAGTTGAGCAGTGCTGGGCAGACACTATTTGAACAATCAGACGGATTTTTTGTTGACTTCTTTCTTTATTATAAGGCAGTGTTTATAACACTAGTTGCCGTGATTATAATTTTACTGTTTATTGGCGAACACGTTTTCCCAGACAGAAAAATTGCGTCTTATCAGTTAAGAACTAAGAAAATGCATGTTGTCTATATCTGCTGTGGTGGCTATCTGTTGCTTGTCTTAGCCTCCTTTTTGTTTTCGGAGTATAAATTTGAGGGAATCTTTGGTCTGCCTACGGAATGTGAAGGGATTTTTGTATTAGTAAGTTACATTGTTATATTATTTGCAGGAATACAGTATTTTGGTAATGAAAAGTCATTAAAAATATTCAGAACAGCATTAGTTCTATTTACAGTTCTCTGGATAGGTGCAAGCCTTATTGAATTATTATATAAACCACTATTTGAAATAGGAATTTTTCAAAACATGCTGGCACCAGAACAGTATAGAGAAGCGTTGAAAACAATGAAAAATGAAGAATATCAGGGGATGATAACACTCGCAATGTATAATCCCAATTATTACGGTGGAATGTGTGTGCTTTTATTTCCATTTTTATATACTTCATTTTTAGAAGATAAAACAAAAAAAAGGTGGGGTTATTTACTGCTATCTGTCGGAATATTGATTTGTACAATAGGTTCTAAGTCCACAGCGCCTCTGTATTGTGTGATTATAGAAATAATTATGGCAGGAATATTAGTACTTCGTGCAAGACTTAAAAGTTTAAAAAAAGTTATATTATTTTTTCTGTGTTTTCTATTTATATTACTAATAATGTCAACCCTGACAAAAGGGACATTCCTGAGAACATTGAACCAGACATTGACTAATACAGGCAGGGAAGAAAACAAAAAAGATAAATTTATACTTAAAAAGTTGGATATGCAGGATAGTCAAATTAAATTGACAGGGGAGAGCAACGACCTGGTGATTGAGGCTAATCCAGAGCAGGCAGTCAAGGCGGAATCTGTTGTGTTTAAAGATACGGAGGGAAAAGTACTGAACAGACTTATCCAGGGGACAAAGGTAGGTTTTGAAGATAACAGGTATATAAATATTTCTATAGATATCCAGGAATTTTTTATGCTTATTGATTTGGGGTATGATACGCCGTTAAGATTCTATGTGACTACAGAAGGCTTTAAAGGTGTAGGTCCTAACGGAACAGTATTGGAAAAAGTGGGGTATGAAGAAGAGATAAACAGATTTGACTCATTTGCTACTGGAAGAGGATATACATGGAGCAGGATTCTGCCAGTACTTAAGGAATGTATTATCATAGGAAAGGGACCAGGAACATTTCCATATTATTTTCCACAATTTGATTATGTGGGGCTGTTGAATACACATGGAAGTGCAGATTTTGTTATAGATAAAGCTCATAATATGTATCTACAGATTTGGGTACATACTGGGCTAATAAGTCTTTTATGTCTTTTTGTGCTATTTATTTGGATCATTTTCAATAACATAAGGTTAAAAAGAAAGGACCTGCCGGACAAAGAAAATGGAATAACAGAGATAGTGAGAAAGGGAAGCTTAGTTTCAATTGCAGGCTGGCTTATCTGTGCTTTTGTTAATGACAGTATTGTGACTGTAAGCCCTATGTTTTGGTTTGTAACTGGAATCAACATAGCTATTATAATAATGCTGAAACAGGAGAATATGCTGTATGAGTGATAAAGGATTAAAAAAGAAACATAGAAAGATAGTAGTTATAGTCTTCTTTTGCTTGGTGATTTCAGCTGGCTTATCTTTTTTTATAATAAATGACAAACTGCAAAAAGCAGATATGGGAGCAGCAGTTATCTATGACATGAATGGCGAAGAAATAGAACGGCTTGATAAGGCCTGGACTTCTGGCCTGGCCTCTAAAAGCATGATAATGAATGATATTATTACCGATAGTATTGTTAGGGAACTATACGAGGAACTGCAGGCTAACGGAATGTCAGAAGAAAAAATCGAGGAAGGCTTGAATCTGGATGGCTGGAAGATATATACTACAATTGATGTGGAATTACAGGATTGTTTGAACCAATATTATCAGGACAGCAGTAATTTTACGGCAACGGGGAAAGAGATGGATTGGAGTGAAATTCCGCCCAGTTCTATGGTGATTATGGATTACCGTGGATGTATCAGAGCAATTGCAGGAGGCAGTGGACAATGGGGGGATGTAAATAGAGCCACGAATAAACTATATCAGGTGGGTTCAACTATCAAACCGGTATCTATTTATGCTCCGGCTGTGGCGAATAAGTTAATCAATTATTCGACATTATGCGAAGATACACCTGGGAATACAGTAGTAAGAGGAAAGAATATTCAATGGCCAAGTAATTATGATGATCACTATGATGGACAGGTTACAGTAGCGTATGCCTTAGAAACATCTAAGAATACGGTCCCGGTGAATCTTGGAATGCAAATGGGAATTGATTATATTTATAAATATCTTAAAAACACTTACTTTTCAGCACTTGAGGACGAAAAAGATAAGCAGCTCGCAGCACTGGCATTAGGATATTTTGAGAGAGGGATAAGTCTGGACGAGTTGGCTGCTTCATATGAGCCATTTGGTAATGGAGGGAATTATTATTCTCCTGCAATATATACAAAGGTGATTGACAAAGATGAAAAGGTCATTATAAAAAAATCCAGAGAGCCACAGAAAATTATGGATAAAGAGACTGCTTATATCATGAATCGGCTTTTAGTGAATAATGTGAGCGGAAAAGACGGGATTGCAAGTGGTGCGCAGATAGAAGGTCTCGAAGTGGCCGGAAAGACAGGGACGGTTGCAAATGAAGTTACAGATGTACGTAAACTTTTTGTTGGAATGACTCCGGAATATATAGCAGGTGTACAGGTAGGATATGATGAAAAAGACATACCGCTTCCGGGGGATTATAAGCAGCCGATTAATATCTGGCAGGAATTTATGGGAAGCATTCAGCCTGGAATAAAGGAATTTGAAAAAAGTAAAGAAGTGATTGAAAAGGAGTTTTGTGAGGTCACTGGGAAAATAAAGGGGGAGTATTGTAAAGAGATACAGGCAGGGTACTATACGAAAGACAATATGCCGGAAATATGCACTGAATGTAAATGAATTAAATTTTTTATGTATTAGTAAAGAGTGAATATGCTACGGATGAAGATAATAATTTTCAGGAGGAAAAAGTTGTGAAAAAGAAAATTGTTGCATTGTTACTATGTCTAGTGATGGTTATGCCGAATACCTTGGTCTATGCTGCGGATGCTATTTCAGGGGAAGAAAGTGCGCAGGAAGAAGATGTTAACACGGAACAAATTCAGGGCGTTCCTGAATTGTCGGAATTACAAGAGACAACAGAAGACGAAAATAAAAATGAGGAATCGAAGGAAACAAACAGTTCAGATAAAACTGATGCTGTAGAGAATATTGATCCAGTGGAAGCGGGGGTTACGGACACAGAAAATGTTGGAGAAGATCAAAGTGGAACGAAAGCACAGACAAATAATAGTGATTTTAGTATAAGTTCTAATGGTGTACTGACAAAGTACTATGGCACTGCATCGGAGGTGGAGATACCATCTGGTGTAACTGCAATTGGATTATATGCATTTAATGAATGTAATACGGTGGTAAATGTTAAGATTCCAGAAAGTGTAACAAGTATTGGAAGAGGCGCGTTTTACCATTGCAAGAATTTGAAGAGTGTAAATCTGCCAGAGGGAATACCATGTATTGAGGATTACACATTTGAGGCATGCAGCAGCCTGGAAAGTATTACCATACCTAACAGTGTAAAAGAAATAGGGGAACTGGCATTTAATGAATGTATAAGTATAACGAGTGTCAATATACCTAACTCTGTTGAAAAAATCGGAAGATGGGCTTTTTTGGATTGTGAGCAATTAAAAAGTGTTACTTTATCGGATTCGATTACAGAATTACCAGATTATATATTTCTTAGATGTAGCTCTTTAGAAAAAGTCAAACTACCTAAGAACTTAAGTAGTATTGGGGCGAGTGAATTTGCTCAATGTAGCAGCCTGACTGCTATTACTTTGCCAGAAACATTAAAAAGCATAGGGATGCGTGCGTTTGAATCGTCTGGGTTAAAAAGTATTATTTTGCCAGAGGGAATTGTAAAATTAGAAGAATATACATTTGTGAGCTGTACTAATTTAGTTGATGTTACATTTCCAAAAAACTTTGCAAGTATCGGGTCTAACGCATTTATTAACTGTTCGTCCTTAAAAAATCTGGTAATGAATGGAGATGCGCCTGAAACACTAAGCAAATCTCCTTTTGACCCACAGAAGATTATTGTAAAGATTCCAGCACATGCCAAGGGGTATGATCAGGAGCCATGGTCAAGGTATAAAACAGAAATAAGAGATGAAATAAACATACCGAAAGCCATAGCGAATTTAAGTGCAGTATCAGTGGGGCCTAATCAGGTGCAATTGGCGTGGAAGGAATCTACGGATGCGGAAGGATATCTGATATATGCACAAAAAAGTGGGAAATATGGATATTGCGGAATGACAGGAAACACAAAGTTTACCGATAAAAAAGCATTAGATTCCGAGTATAATTTCTATTGGGTATTTCCGTATGTGAAGAATGGTAACGGCAAAATGATTCCTGGAAGTTGTCAGAAATATGTTTATGCCAAAGGAGTGACGGCAGCGGTTTCAAATCTAAAAGCATCATCAGGCTCTAAGGGTGTCCAACTGATATGGCAGGCTTCAAAGGGGGCAGAAGGATATTTGGTCTATGGAAAAACGGCAACAGGAGTATATGGATATAAGGGAATGACGACGAAGGGTACTTCCTTTACGGATAAGAATGCATCGATAAGCGAATTCAATTTTTACTGGGTATTTCCATATCATAAGAATCAAAGTGGGAAAATGATAGTAGGTGGCACTCCAAAATATGTTTATGGCAAAAAACTCTAAATATAATTATTGTATAGGTTATACTTAGAGGCCATTGGTAACATTAGGAAGGGAAAATATGTACGAAATATTAAGGCTGCAGAAGACAAGATGTTAGAACAGGAGAAGGGAAAAATCGAATCAGAAGAGAATCCGGATGCAGAGGGCATTTAAAAACGGCCATAGTTTAAAAAGTGTAGAATTGGGAAGTTACATTACGCAAATCGGCCGCAGTGCTTTTGATGGGTTAAAAGTTTGATTAAAGTCAATATTCAAGATTCAGTTACATATATAGGAGCGTATGTGTTTAGTGAATGTAAAGCACTTTCAACAATTACACTGGGTAATGAGGTGACGAAGATAGTTGGCTATGAATTTAGTAGGTGCAGTAATCTTCAAAAGCTTGTGATGTCATATGGAGCTACTGTTATTTCAAATGATGTCTTTGTTAATTCGGACTATGTTACGGTATATGTTTATGATAATACCTATGCCTTAAAGTGGGCTCAGGAAAGAGGAATTCCCTACAAACTTATAGGAGCTTTTACATCGTCCCCGGTGGGGGATTTAAGAGCCACTGCCGTGGGGAAGAACGGAGTATTAATAACGTGAATTGCGTCAGCAAATACAGATGGATTTCTTATCTATGCACAGAAAAATGGGAAATACGGTTATTACGGAATGACTTCAGGAACAGGTTTTACTGATTTGAAAGCATTGGATACAGAGTATAATTTTTATTGGGTTTTTCCATATACAAAAGATAAAAATGCTTCTGGGAAAATGATTGTAGGCGGCACTCCGCAATATGTATATGGTAAAGCTAAATAGAAGGGTAAACTATGAAACAGGCAATGATTCCAATGTAGGATATTATTGGCTGTTTTGTGTTATACATTAAAGCATCAGGAAGATTTATAAAGTGACAAGTTGGAAGTAAGAGAAAAATTAATAAAATATTTTTGATGAGTGTTTGTGTGTTGGCGGCTTTTCTGATAATGGGTACTGATATAAATGCGGATGGAGTGGATTATGTAAAAGGTCAGCCTCTAACGGAAAAGGAAATACAGATACAGAAGTTGAAAGAGTCACAATTATTTGATAATACCATAAAGGAGTTAGAATTCGAACCTACTTTAGGAAAAAATAAAACTGTTCTTCCGAAGGTTTATGATGCACGAGATGAAGGATTGAAGGTTCCTGTAAAAGATCAAGGTATTTGGGGATGCTGTTGGGCAATTTCAGCACTGGAGAGTGCAGAACTATCAATGGTGAAACAGAGTGAAAAGACACATTTGGATTTTTCGGAAGCGCATTTGGCATATTTTTTCTATCATAGAATGGATGATCTGTTGTAACTATTCAGACCCCCCTTTAGTCAAAAATAATATCAGGGTTACCTGAGATTGCTTCACGGATTGCCGTAAATGCATTAATCCCATGCTTATGTGCAGTTCCGATAAACTCATTATTGTAAGATATTCCTGTGCACCATCTTCACTTCGGAAGCAACCTGAGACTTTGGTTTTCACCTTGACCATCCTCAGATCGCGTTCCGCTTGTTATCCTTATATAAGGATAAAGGTCGGAAAATATCGCCCGACCCTATGCGGTAGGGCGAAAAAATTTCCTGTTCCATGATACCGTAAAAGGTGCTCGGGCCAGTTCCGTCATTTACAGTTTAGTAGAAACTGCAAAACTCAACAATCTGAACATCTATGCATATCTGGAGACAGTACTGCTTTATATGCCGGACTACAAAAATGAGCCCGAAGGTATAGAAGAGCTGATGCCCTGGTCTAACATGATACAGCAGAGATGTCGGATCAAACCGAAAAGTTGAAGTTGGAGTATTTTACTTCAACTATAGCTGAATACCTCGTGAAAAGATAGCCGTTATTTTATTGAGCGCTTACTTTAGTAGAGTAATGTAGAATAGGCATATACCGATTATTTCTCTTTAGCCTTTCCATATACAGAGTTAGATGTCCCGCCGGCAATCAACTTGAATCTTTGCAAACCGGTAATTATTAATTAACAAAATATTATTGAGGTACTTTTGATTTGGTGCTATTATAAGAATAAGAGTAAATTGTGTAAAAACTGCAAAAAAATTACAGGATCACACAAAATACAATGTAGATAATCGTTAAATGATTTTAGCGTTGAGTGTGGATGACTTTCCACTATATAAGGAGAAAAAACAGGTCCGTATTCAGAATTGTTTCTGAATTGACGTA
>NZ_QUGN01000047.1:0-12694 GCF_003479085.1 Clostridium sp. AF19-22AC
ATTTTTTCATTTAACTATTGACATTTATTAGCTGGACTTCTCACAGTCGAAGATCACCCCACCGCCTTTTGTATAGCGGTATTTCAGCATCTCGGCCGCCGAATCGTATGACTTATAAAGCTCATCCAGAGAATTCACATACTTCCCGATTCCCATCGAAATGCTCAGTTTCATCGTATCATATACGGTCTCTTTAATCTCACTGCATATCTTCACAGCTTCGGCTGCAAACTCCTTTGGTTTGTTTGTATGGAAAAGAAGGCAGACCCGGTTATCCGAATCCCTGTATGCCAGACCGGCCTTGTGGTTCCCGACAATCTCACTGGAGATATTCTCCACCACAAACGACATCAGTGCACTCTCCTTCTTCAGCTCGTCATCGACCTCATACAGGTCTGAATAAACATCAATATCCACCGCCACCACCCGGTAGGAATCCCCCTCCACCGAGATCCCGAATTCCTCCAGCTCCTTCAGGCTCGTCTCTACTTCCTGTGTCCCTTTTACAAGGCGTGACAGTGTTCTGGAAATAATCAGGGATTCGTTCTTTGTATAGCTGTGGTAAACTTTCGTCAGTTCATCCATCTTCTGCTCCTGCTGGCGCTCACTGTCCAGTTTCTCCTTAATCCTGACAAGAACCTCGGAGAGTTCCTTCGCAGTAACAGGCTTCAGAATATACTCAGCCACCTTGTACTGAATTGCCATTTTCGCATATTCAAAATCACTGTAGCCACTAAAAATAATAATGGTTGTCTGGGGAAAGTTCTCATATACAAACTTACTTAACCCCATTCCGTCTATGTATGGCATACAGATATCCGTGAGCACTACATCCACCGGATTCTCCTTCATAAACTCTATTGCATCTTTTCCGTTCTCACAATCCTTCGCCAGTTCAAATCCAAGCTTATTCCATTCAATTTTGGCGCTGATCGCTTCACGCACCAGAATTTCATCATCTACCAGTAATACCTTGTACACTGCTGTTTCCTCCCGTGTAAACAAATTAAACGACATACTAAGAATAGTATACATCACCCAAAGAGATTGTGGAAGATTTTTTTCAACCTTGAGGTCAGCCTTGAGGCTGCCTTGAGGGTTCCGGCCCTGTGTTTCAGGCATGAGATTCCATATAAACATCTGCAAAAAAGTACAGCCTCCCTCCAGATTGAGAAAGACTGCACATAGCGTTTTATTTATTAGTTTCCTGAATCACATTTTTGCCGAAAATAAGCATCAATACGATTGCTGCAACAAAGCTTACCACGCAGGCCATGATCGCCGCAACCGTCGTGGAATCAAATCCTACAGCCGGATTAATGGTCTGGAGCCAGCCAAACACACCGTTCACTCCGTAAATATACTGTTTTACCCCTGCTGCACCGATAATCGCACCGCCGAATCCGGATGCGATACAGGCCAGTAAAAAGGATTTCTTATACTGCAGGGTCACACCGTATACACACGGTTCCGTGATTCCAAACATGGAAGAAATCAGCGCAGGCCCACATATGGACTTCAGTTTCTTATTTCTTGTCTTCAGAAGAATGACTAATACGACCCCTGCCTGCCCGAATGCAGATGCGAGCCCTGCAATGGTAATCGGATCAAAACCAAGCGTAGCCAGATTGTTGATTGAAATTGCAACAAATCCCCAGTGTACGCCGAACATGACGCATACCTGAATCAGCGCACCATACAAAAATCCTGCGATGGTCGCATTTAAATTAAACAGTGCCGACATACCTGCTCCCAGCAGGCTGCTGATAAAGCTTACAACCGGTCCGATGATAAGCAGTCCCAGAATCACGCTGATTATAAGTGTCAGTGCCGGGACAAGGAAGGAACGAAGCAGGTCCCCGATCCTCTTTGCAAGGAACTTCTCCACTTTTGCTGCAAAATAGCAGATGATAATAACAGGAATAACAGAGCTTGCATAATTCATCAGAATCACGGGGATTCCGAGAAATGTCACATATACCGGTGACTCGAATATCGTTCCGCTAAACGCGGTGAATAACGGTTCCCCTGCCATAATCACAGCGATGGAGGGATATACAAGAGAAGCACCGATTGCCATGCCAATAAACGGGGTCCCGCCAAACTTCTTCATTGCCGTATACCCGAGGAATAATGGCAGGAAGTTAAAGAAGCTGTCTGCCACTATATTCAGGATCTGGTAAGTACCATCCCCGGCTGACAGAAGCCCCGTTGCCGTCAGAAGTGCCAGAATTCCTTTAATGACACCGGTTGCCATAAGCATTCCCAGCACAGGGGTAAATACGCCGGAGATCGTGTCCAGAAGACGGCTGCTTACTTTTTTATCCTTCATCTCTTCTTTAAACTCTTTTGCATCTTTGAGTTCCGTATTTTCTCCGTCCAGACTGTACATTGCCGTCATCTCTTTATACACGTCACCAACATGCTGCCCGATGACCACCTGAAACTGACCTCCGCTTTTGATTACAGAGAGAACACCTTCGATCTCCTTGATTCCTGCCTCATCAGCCTTTGACTCCTCTTTCAGTTTAAAGCGCAGTCTTGTCGCACAGTGGTATGCACTGATAATATTCTCTCTTCCGCCTATTTTGGTGATGATCTCTCTGATCATTGCTTCATATTTCATTCTATTTATCCACCCTTTCATTAGAATTTTATGATTTTATCCTCATTCTTTTTAAAACTTATCTTCACAGATTTCCTGTTCTCATCCATCATCTGTACACTTCCGTCACGCAGCCCGTGAAGTTTAACCTCCACAACATGCCCGCCAGCCCATGTGAAATCTATCACACATCCACACTTCAAATGAACCCCGGTTACCCTTCCCTCTTCCAGTTCTTCCGGCAGGGCCCCCAGAAGATATACCTCTTCCCGGAAATCCTGTACAAGCATTTCCATAATACCTGCAGCCCCGCCAAAGTTACCGTCTATCTGGAACGGGGGATGGTTATCCAGCAGATTATCAAGAGTCGCATTACTTAGCAGTTCCTTCAGGTTCTGCCATGCCTTTTTTCCTTTTCCCAGCCGTGCATAAAATAAAATAATCCATGCCTTGCTCCAGCCTGTGTGTCCGCCTCCTGATTCAAGTCGTCTCTCCAGCGTCCGCTCTGCCGCTTCCAGAAGTTCGGGCGCACCGCCTATCCTGATCTGGCTGCCCGGGTAAAGGGCGAACAACTGGGAAATGTGCCGGTGCCCCCTGTCTATTTCCTCATAATCACTGCGCCACTCCTGAATCTGGCCATGTTTCCCGATTTTTAAAGGCGGCAGTCCATTCAGATGCTTTTCGACATCTGCATACAGTTCGTCTTTCACTCCAAGGCCGGCTGAGATTTCCAGAAAACCACTGAACAGTTCCCGCAGTATCTCAATATCCATCGTCGGCCCCATACACAGGCAGCCGAATTCTCCTTTATCATTCAGATAGATATTTTCCGGAGAACTGGAAGGTCCGGTGATCCAAAAACCTTCTGCATCCTGAACCATATAATCCATAAAGAACAAAACACTGTCTCTCAAAATATTAAAATACTCCTGAATAAATGCTTCGTCCTTTGTATACTGGTAATGTTCGATCAGGTGCAGGCAGAGCCATGCCCCGCCCATCGGCCAGATCGTCGAGGTTGTATGGTTGTCCTGCGGTGCACAGTCCCCCCATATATCTGTATTGTGATGGCAGCAAAAGCCCCTCGCTTTATACATTCGTGCGGCAACGTCCTTCCCGTGTCCATGCATCTTCTTCAAATGCTCAATCAGTGGAAGGTGGAGGGCGGAAAGGCCTGTTTTTTCCGCCAGCCAGTAATTCATTTCTATGTTAATATTAATCGTATACTTTGACCCCCATGCGGGTTCGAATTCTTCATTCCAGATTCCCTGGAGATTTGACGGGAGGCTGTGTTCCCGGCTCGAACTAATCAGCAGGTATCTAGCATAATCATAGTAAATATTGATAAGTCCGATATCCGAACTGCCTTCCCTCATCCTTGCCAGACGCTCTGGTACTGTATATTGTTTTCCCCCGTCGTCTGATTTCAGGTACAGTCTGCCTGCATTAAAATATTTCTGGTAATCACAGACATGTTCCGCTTTCAGTTCTCTGACGCCCCGCGTACATGCACGCGCGAGAGCCTCTATGCACCACTTATGGGGATCGCCGCTACGGTATGTCGTCCTGCCGGTAATATAAAGTACAGCCTCTGCCGCACCTTCTACGATTATACGGCTGCCCATACTATACCGGGTTCCGCCCGATGCTTCTACCCGAACAGCCATTTCAAACCCGATTCCGTCCCGGTTTCCCTGCCAGCCATGAAGACAGATCGTCCGGTCATCCAGTGCACAGACACCATCACAGTAAGAAGCTCCCCGGCCGCTCCGGTTGTCCTTCCTTGTCGCAGACACCTCGAAATTCAGCAGGTTCTTCCCGTCCGCTTTGATTCTGCAGACAATCACCTCTGCCGGATAAGATGCAAAATACTCCCTTACGTGTGTCCCGCCTTCCGTCCGGTAGGACATGCCTCCCGTGGCCGTTTCCAGGTCCAGATATCTTTCATAGTCCGAGACTTCCTTCTCCTGTATCTTAACAACCGGAAAATGATCTTTCGTATATTCCAGCTGATGCCCGTCCTGCATGTCCGCAAAATCAATCCAGACATCACCGAGCGTCTGATAATGGCGCATATGCGGATATGTTCCATACATGCTTCTGGCCGCAAGTTTTTCGGCTTCTCTGACATTCCCGTCATCCAAAAGTCTTCTGACCTTATCCAGATTCGCCCCTGCATCCGGATTTACCCTGTCCATAAATCCACCGGACCAGACAGAATCTTCATTCACCTGTATCCGTTCAGATGCAGTCCCGCCGAAAAACATGGCGCCCAGAAATCCATTTCCGACCGGAAGCGCCTCATTCCAGTTTTCAGCTTCCTTTTGGAACCACAATTTACTCATCCTCACCTCTCCTCTCTCCTTTTTATATTAGTATTATAGCAACAAAAAAAGAAACTCCTGAAAAGTTCGCATATTGGAAACTCCTTCAGTAATTTCTCTCTTGTATCATCTTTTTATTTCTGTTTCTTCTGTTGTATTTTCCTGCGGGAAACCATAGATCTGCTGGTATCTCAATGCAATCTGCTCTATAAGGAGCTGGTAAAGAATGGGGTGGTTCTGTACCTTGTCAGAATAATCCAGAATCAGGCAGTCATCCACCCGCGGATCATCCCGCATCTTCTCGTTGGATGTAACAAGTACTACCTTTGCCTTTGTTTTATCGAAGCAGGTCTTCTTCGGGCAGCCTTCCAGTCTGGAGTATACATTGATATATCTGCCGGAATTCGAGAAAATAACAAGAACTGTATCTTCTTCTGCATTTTCAATATACCGGGTCTGTTTCATATCGTCAATGGTCGTATAGACAAACTTTCTGTATAGCGACATCTTATACTGGAAGTTTAAAGCCGCTGTCTCCGAATAGACTTCTCCGAAAGCAGCAACCTTCTTATACTCATGGATATCCCTGACAAGGGCATCAATCTTGCGGAAATCGGCCCCTTCAAACAAATGCCGGATATCCCTCGCCAGAACATCCATATAGGTATTCACTCCGTTCTGGCAGATAAAATCCGTAATATTAATCGTACTTCCGTCCTTTGTATATATCTCCTTTTTCTTCTCGCCCATAGCGGCCCACTTAAAATCCGTATAGTCTTCAAAGCCAAGGCCTCTGACAAACTTTGAGATCGTGGATTTCGAAACATTGCACAGCTTCGCAGTCTCCCCGATCGAATTTTCAACAATATGGTCCATATTCTCCATCATCACACTGGCAATATGGTATTCTGTCGTATCCGCATCTTCTCCGTTGATCAGAGTAGCCAGCCGCTGGTATAAAATATACATGGTCCAAACCTTCCTTCCCTCAGCCTCCTGTATAACCATAGTATTATATTGATATTCTCTATATTTTTCTATCATATTACAATTGGATATCAGAAGCAACAGAAATCAAAAATAAAAGCCAGCACGGTAATGAGTGCCGTGCTGGCTTTTATTTATATTCAGACTTATAAAGTTACAATTACTCCGTCTTCATCCCACAAGTCATGCCAGTCTTTCGCGCCTTCCCAGAGGAATACCTGACCCTTAACGAGTCTGTTGTTTCTCTCCAGTGTTGCGATCTTAGCCATTTCCTCGTCTGTCAGCGGATCTTCTGTCATACATTTTAAGTTGCTTACATACTCCGCTTCATGAACTGAGAACGGAATCGGGATCTGGCCTCTCTGGTGTGCCCACTTCAGGGCGATTGTTGCCGGGTGCACTCCGTGTGCCTGTGCGATCTCTTTCATCTCCGGTGTCTGCAGGTCAGCGACATCCTCCGGGCACATATCTCTTTCCGGTCTCTGTGGGGATCCGAGCGGCATGAATCCGATTGGCTGGATATTGTGTGCCACAAGATAATCGAATAATTCCTGCTGCTGGAAACATACATGAAGTTCCAGCTCACATGCTACAGGCATAATCTTCATTTCCGGCAGAACAGCTTCCAGTTTCGGAATTGTCATGTTGGAAATACCGATGTGGCGGATCAGGCCTTTTTCTACCAGTTCTTCGCACTGTCTGTATGTACTCATAAATTCCTCTACACTAAATGGTTTGGAATCCGGGTTGCGGGAATCTACATCACATCCCGGTGCATGATAGTTCGGGAAAGGCCAGTGGATGAAGAACAGGTCGATGTATTCACACTGTAAATCTGCAATGCTCTTTCTGCAGGATTCTTCCACTCTGTCGTGCATATCATTCCATACTTTTGTCATGATATAGAGGTCCTTGCGTTCTACAACACCTTCATCAAATGCAGCTTTGAAAACTTCCCCGATCTGGTCCTCGTTTCCATAGCATGCCGCACAGTCAAACATACGGTATCCACAGCGGATTGCGCCTGCCACTGCAGCTGATACCTGCTCTGCCGTGAATCTGTCTGATCCGAATGTTCCCATACCTACGCATGGTACTTCCTCTCCTGTGTAAAACTTTACTTTTGGCACATCTGCCGGGTTAATACATGTTCCCATAATCATATCTCCTTTTTTCTTTTATGTTAATTTTGTTATCACAACTTCAGGGAAGATTCTTTCCATATCTTCCTTTACGAAAAATCCGGTTTCCTCTCTTAACGCCGCTGCCGCCGATATCGCGCTTGCCTTGCGTAAGATGCCTTCAATCCCCATACCTTCACTCAGGCCAAGGGCAAAGCCTGCAATCATGGAGTCTCCGCAGCCCACGGTATTGACCGCATCAATCTTCGGCACTTTTGCCTGATAGATCCCCTCGTCACATACGACGAAGGAGCCGTCTCCTCCGAGGGAAACTGCAACAATCTCTACTCCCCGCCTGTGGATTTCTTTTGCCGCCTCTATCATTTCCATCATGTTGTCACAGGATTTCCCCGTCAGCATACAAATCTCATCGATATTCGGCTTAATCATGGTCGGGCAGGCTTCGATCCCCATCTCAAGCAGTTTCCCGCTCGTATCCAGAATCACCTTTTTCCCCGCATCCTTCACGATTTTTACAAGCCTCTGGTATGCTGTGCCGTCCAGGCCTTTCGGGACACTCCCGGACATGGATACAACATCGGCCTTCTGTACAAGCTCTTTAAATGTTTCCATGAATCCCTGAAAATCCTCTTCTGTCACCGTGAATCCCGGCTCCAGAAATTCAGTCTGTACCTTGTTTGCCTCGTCCCATATATTGATGCAGGAACGGCTCTCTGCCTCCAGATGATAGAATGCACTTGTTACATGGAACGGTTTCAGAGAATCTTCTATATAATTACCTGCATGCCCTCCGACAAATCCGGTCGCCACTACTTCGGCTCCCGCTATTGCTGCCGGTTTCGACACATTCAGGCCCTTTCCGCCGGGTGTATAGGCACATTCCTTTACACGGTTGACTTCACCTATCCTAAATTCATCAACCACATAGCGTTTGTCAATCGCTGCATTTAAGGTTACTGTCAGTATCATGCCTGAACCTCCTAATCTTCATTCATGAGCAGGACTTTCCCTTTTACAAGCCCCGGCGTCTTGAACATCTGGAACGCTTCCTGTGCCTGACTCATCGGCATTTTCTTAAAGATGAAGCCCGGATCGAATTTCAGCTGTCCTGTTGCAAAATAATGTGCGGTCAGTTCCCATTCTTTTCCTGGGAAAGGTGCGCTGTATGACATCCATGACCCGGTCAGTTTGAATTCTTTACGGTTCATGTTTTCCCACATTGCCGGTGTGAACGTAAGGTCCACATGAGGGGTGCCGATGAAGCATACATGGGCTTTATTTGCAGCCAGCTCAAATGCCATGTACATCGTAGGCGCCTGTCCCGCCGTCTCATATACATAAGCATAGCCCTTTCCGCCGGTAACCGCCATTGCCTCTTCCATATAATTTTCTTTTGTCGTATTGATCACTTCGTCTGCGCCAAGGCGTTTCGCGAGTTCCAGTCTTTCATCACTGATATCGAATACGACGACTTTTTTGGAGCCAAAGATTTTCGCCCACTGCATGGTGAACATCCCAATGGTTCCGCCGCCCAGGATCGCCACATACTGTCCGCCCTGATAGTCATTCTGCAGAAGGCCGTGCAGCGCGACTGTGGATGGCTCAAACATGGCACCCTGCTCATAGGAAACACTCTTGTCAAATACGACCGCATTCTGCTCCGGGAGCACGACGTAATCTGCATTACTTCCCTGCTGTCTGGAGCCGATGAAGCTGTAATGTTTGCAGAGGGAAAAGTTCCCGTTCTGGCAGTCATCACATTTCATACAGGGAAGAAGCGGCGCTCCGGATACTCTGTCTCCGACCTTAACCTTTGTCACACCTTCTCCTACGGCTACCACATCGCCTGAAAACTCATGTCCCAGAACGATGGGATAGAAATGTACTCCATTGTGGAGAACTCTCGGGATATCGGAACCGCAGATTCCGGAAGCTTTTACTTTTACTTTCACTTCTCCCGGTCCTGCCTGCGGCTCCTCATACTCGAGATACTGCACATCCTCGTTTGCACATACAACTGCTGCTTTCATCTTACCTGCCTCCTGTTTTTTTCATTGTCTCTTTTAAATTATGATAAAGTTCCAGATAAATCTGATAATTCTCCCCGTAAGTCCCGGCATTCTCTTGATTTGGCTCATGCTTACGCTTCTCTTCCACTGTCAGCGCAACCGCCTCCTCAAAGCTTTCATACATCCCGACGCCTACACCGGCCAGTATTACTGCCCCTAGCGTCGTTGCCGTATCGGATGACGGTACGATAATCGGTTTCCCGGTAATATCGGATTTGATCTGTGTCCATAGAAGTGAGTTGGCCGAACCGCCCATTGCCCGCAGTACACTCACTTCTGCCCCGGCTTCTTTTGCCACATCCAGGTTGTGTTTCAGTGCGTATGCAACGCCTTCCATCGCAGACCGGATAAAGTGTGCCTTCGTCTTGCTGAAATCAAGTCCGTAAAAGACGCCTTTTGCATCCGGGTCCCATATAGGTGAACGCTCGCCGGACATATAAGGAAGGAATACTACACCGTCACTGCCCGGGGCTACTTTTTCGGCCATCTCGTTAAATAAGGTCAGAGAGCTTTTTCCCTGTCTCTTCCCTTCTTCTCTTTCGTAATCACCAAACTGCTGCTCCAGCCACCTCATGACACCGCCGCCTCCGGTCGTGCCCCCCTGAAGGAGCCATTGTCCGGGAACGACATGATAGCCGAGTATCAGCCTTTCATCCGCTATGTACTTGTCTGTGCAGATGCTCATCCCACCTGCCTGACCGCCCTGCTCCTGCGTCTCACCCGGATGGATCACGCCTGCTCCGAGCGTACCGCATGCCGCATCAAGTCCTCCTGCAACGACTGGTGTCCCTTCCGCGAGCCCGCTTTCCTCTGCCGCCTTTCCGGTCACGGTGCCGATCACCTCATGGCAGGGATGGATTTCCGGAAGAAGTTCTCTTGGGATTCCAAGCTTTTTGCACATCTCTTCATCCCATGTTCCGGTATGCATGTTAAAGCAGTGAAGTCCGTATCCCTGGGACATGTCCTGTGTCATCTCTCCGGTCAGCTTATAGGCAATGTAGCTGTTTGACTGGAGTATCTTATATGTATTCTGATACACCTCAGGCAGGTTCCTCTTGTACCAGATAATCTTTGCCGTCGTGTAGGATGGCTGGAGTGAATTCCCAGAAAGCCCGAATATCTCTTCTGAACCGATTGTTTCATTCAGCTCCTCACAGATATCTGCGGCCCTTGTATCCATCCAGATCGGTGTGTTCGTCAGCACATTGCCGTCTTTGTCAACCGCAATCGCCGACCAGCTCTGTCCGTCGATTCCTATACCAGCAATCTCCCCTGCTGAAATCTGACCCTTTTCCAGTACTTCCCTGACAGCAGAGCATACTGCCTGCCACCATTCCTCGGGATTCTGCTCTGCCCAGCCTGGTTTGGGGTAATACACCGGATAATCGCCATTTGCAGATGCGATCACATGCCCTTCCCTGTTAAAAACGGCGATCTTACATGCACTCGTCCCTATATCAATTCCTAATAAATATTGTTTCATTACTAACCTCCCACGCGGCTATTATACCGATTTTCCTTCCACAAAGCTTGTTTTCAGCTTCACAGCCTGATGCCCGTCAGTATCCCCAGATTCTTCCAGTCTCTTAAGCATCAGCGCCGCCACATGCCGGGCGATCTCTTCCGTAGGCTGCGTCACAATACTCAGTTTCGGGATACTTGCCTTTGCAAATTCCACGTTATCGAATCCGATGAAAGACAGCTCATCCGGTATGCGGATTCCCAATTCATTGATCTCAATGATGGCCCCCATCGTCATTTCGTAGTTCGATACAAAGATTGCCGTCATGTCCGGGTTTCTGGTGACCAGTTCTTTCATTGCCGACGCGCCGCCTTCGATGGTGTAATCCCCCCACGCCGCAAACCTCGCCTCCGGCTCTATCCCTGCTTCTTTCAATGCAAGGCAGTAGCCTCTGTACCTCTCCTGTGCTGTGTAGATATCCTTCGGGCCGGCAATCATACCGATCTTACTGTGTCCGGCTTTCAAAAGCCTCCCGACCGCGTCACGCGCCGCCCCTTCATTGTCAACCAGTACACTGTCACAGTCGACTCCGTCCAGTTTTCTGTCGATCACGACCACCGGCTTTCCGGCTTTCGTAAAACGGTTCAGATATTTTCCCTGTCGCCCGGAGGGCATGATAATCAGTCCGTCCACTCTTCTGTGGAGCAGGAATTCTACCGCTTCTTCCTCGCGTCTCTCATCTGTACGGCAGTCGCAGATCATCGTCGCATATCCCTGGCTTCTGAGCTGGTCTTCTACTTCTGTAATGATCTCTGCACAGAAAATGTTGTTTAGCTCCGGAATGATGATACCGATGATCTTTGTCTTGTTCGTCTTGAGCCCCCTGGCAACCTCATTTACCTCGAAATGAAGTTCCTCTATGGCTTCCTCTATTTTGATGCGGTTCTTTTCTCTGACATTTCCCCCGTTTAAATAAGAAGAGATTGTTGCGAGTCCGAGTCCCGTCTTCTTTGCTATATCTTTGATTGTAGCTGCCATACCTATGCCTTGTGGTCGCATCCACACACTTTCATGCGTTCCATCACCAGTTTCTTTACAGCTTCCATCCCTACAGTGCCAAACTTCTTAGGATCGAAGGTGTCCGGCTTCTCTTCCAGAAGCTTCTTGCCTGCGTCTGTGTATGCAACGCGAAGTTCTGTAGCAAAATTCACCTTGCACATACCGCGCTGTACACATTCCCTGACATCCTCATCACTTAAACCTGATGCACCGTGGAGTACGAGCGGGACGGAAACAACTTTTTTGATTTCGGATACTCTCTCTTTATCAAGGACCGGTGTTCCCGCATAGAATCCATGAGCCGTGCCGATCGCGATTGCAAGAGAGGAAACCCCTGTGCGCTCTACAAATTCCTTTGCCTCTGCCGGATCTGTGTTGGTGTCTGCCTCTGCCTCGAGGTCATCCTCCTTGCCCCCGACCTTGCCGAGTTCTGCCTCTACCGGTATCCCACATGCCTTAGCTACATCCACAACCTTCCTGCTCACTGCAATGTTATCTTCGAAGCTTTCATGTGAACCATCGATCATGACAGATGTATATCCCGCCTTGATCGCCTGTACAGCCAGTTCAAAACTGCTGCCGTGGTCAAGATGAAGACATACCGGCACAGTAGCTTTCTCAGCTTCTGCTGCAACGATTCCGAAATAAGTCTCAAGTGTACCATACTTCACCGTAGACGGAGTTGTCTGAAGCATAACAGGTGCGCGCAGTTCTTCTGCTGCTGCGATCACGGCCTTCACCATCTCCATGTTCTCCACATTAAAAGCGCCCACTGCATAACCGCCCTTTTGTGCGTCCAATAACATTTGTTCTGATGTAACTAATGGCATATGTAATATCCTCCTTTTTGTCAAACCGAAACGTTTCGGTTTTTATGGTTTTATAATAACTCTGCTCTCCGGAAAAGTCAATTGTTAGTTGAAGGGAATTTCATTTTTAGTAATATGTTCTATTTCTCCTTCTGTTTTTTTGTGCAATCCGTATAGAAATACCTGGCGCACCCTATGAATCACGACCACCGGCTTAGCCGGTGGTTTGCTTTGACC
>NZ_QUGN01000048.1:0-9911 GCF_003479085.1 Clostridium sp. AF19-22AC
CCCTCCCCCCTAAATTCTTCATTGCTTAATTTTGTGTTCTTTACTATAATAGAGTAATAACCTGTTTCTGCGGAGGGCTCCCTTATGTGGAAGAGAAAAACACTAAAGATAAGAACGAGAGAATCTTTGAAATTTAATTACTGGCGTATGGTTGCTGTATGTTTTCTGACGGCTATGCTTACGACCGCTTATACATCTTCTACTATATTTGTGAACCAGTATGAGCCTGCCACGCATACAGTGCCGGAGCACTCGGATGTTGCCGCCGGCACTTCTAATTCTGTCGTAATTGCCGATACAGTGGAACAAATAACAGATGACTCTGCCTCCATCATGGATTCTCCTTTGACCAGGGCTGCCGAAATTATTATTGATACTTATACGAGCGGGAAGTCTATTTTTTTCTCTGTTCTGAGGGCCGCTAATGATATTTTGACCCATGACTTTCACCTTTCTTCTGCTTTCCTGATCACAGGAGCATTTCTGGCTTTTTTTTACCAGTTTTTAATTGCAAATCCAATTCTGGTAGGAGAGCGGAGATTTTTTCTGGAGGCCCGCAATTATCACCGGACGAGGATCAGTAAGATTTTTTTCCTATATAAATTGAGATATATCTATAATCCGGTCTGGGTCATGTTCTGTCGTTCTTTTTTCCAGACGCTGTGGAACCTCACAATAGCCGGAGGGATTATCAAATACTATGAATACAGTATGATTCCGTTTATCCTTGCTGAGAATCCGGCAATTGAACGTAAGGATGCTTTCCAGCTTTCCAAACAACTGATGCGGGGGAATAAATGGAAGATGTTTAAATTGCATTTTTCTTTCCTTGGATGGAATATCCTTGCACCCCTGACTCTTGGGGTGCTGGACTTTTTGTTTGTAAATCCGTATAAGACAGGAACAGACGCCGAGCTTTATATGGAGCTTAGGCGTAATTATGTTCTGTCCCGCGCTCCCGGATATGAGGCGTTCAATGACAGGCTTCTGGAACAGGTTCCGTCAGAGGATGAACTTTTAATCAGCAAGGCCCTCTATGATGATTCAGAGGGGCCTTATACGAAGATTTCATACTTTGAACCCGAGCAGTATCCTGTCTTTCTATATTCTATCCAGCCGCCTGCACGTGCCGTGAGGCCGCCCAGACACGAGAATAAAAAATATGGATTTTTATCCTGTGTGTTTTTGTTTTTTGCATTCTCTGTCTTTGGATGGGTTCTGGAAAGCTTTATACATATCATTCGTGACGGGGTCTTCCTGAACCGTAGTTACCTGATAGGCCCCTGGATACCTCTTTATGGTGTCTGTGGACTTATCCTATTGATATTTATTCAGAAATTTGCCCATAAGCCGATTCCTGCATTTATCGCTATGATGGCAGTTTACTCCCTGATCGAATATCTCATGAACTGGCTGATGGAATATGAATATGATATCGCATCTGCGGATTACACCGGTTATTTCCTGAACTTGAATGGAAAAACATTCCTTGGCGGTGCTATTTTCTTTGCAATGCTTGGATGCGCTTTTTTGTACTATCTGGCACCACGATGGGATGAGCTCTTCCAAAGGCTTCCTGACTACCTGAAGTTTTCGATATGTCTACTGCTGTGCCTTTTATTTGCCACAGATTTTCTCTATGCACTCACACATCCCGAATTAATGAGTGAGCTTATGGCGCCGGGACTATTTTTTACAAAAGTGTAGAACATGTTTGTTTGAATAATATATTTTAAAAAAGATACAATGAGACAGAAAGGATTTTATTATGGATGAAATATTTGTAAGCAAGGATCATTTTACCTCAAAACCTGATTGTACGGGCCGGCTCGAAAAAGAGATACGGGTCTACGATGCACTGGACAAACTGGGCATTCCGTACGAAGGAGTGGACCACGATGTTGCGCCGACAATCGAGGCCTGCCAGGCGATCGAAAAGGAGCTGGGAATCATGCCGTGCAAGAATCTTTTTCTGCGCAACCGTCAGAAGACCACCTTCTTTCTGCTTCTGATGCCAGGAGAAAAGAAGTTCTATACGAAGGATCTCTCAAGTCAGCTGGGAATCTCACGCCTTTCTTTTGCAGAACCGGAATTTATGGAAAAATATCTGGATATTACTCCCGGGTCTGTCAGTGTCCTGGGATTGATGAATGATAAAGACTGGTATGTGGACCTGCTGGTGGATAAGGAGCTTCTGAATCAGGAATATATTGGCTGCCATCCCTGCATCAATACCTCCAGCCTGAAGATTAAGACGGATGACATCCTGAAGAAATTTCTGAAATATACCGGGCATCGTTACCGCGTAGTCGAACTTTAGCCGTTAATCGTTGCTTTTTTATCAGAAAAATAATATAATTCACTATATACTTGAAGGTAACAAATCTAATAAGAAACAGAGGGACTTAATTTATGAAGAAAAGAGTAGTAGTCGCATTAGGACACCGTGCTTTGGGAACCACTCTCCCGGAACAGAAGGTAGCCGTAAAAAATACAGCAAAATCAATCGCAGATTTAATTGAAGAAGGTTATCAGGTTGTCATTACACACAGCAACGCGCCGCAGGTCGGCATGATTCATACGGCCATGAACGAGTTTGGAAAGACACATGATGATTATACTGCAGCCCCCATGTCTGTCTGCTCTGCCATGAGCCAGGGTTACATCGGATATGACCTTCAGAACGGAATCCGGGAGGAACTGCTCAACCGCGGTATTTACCGTACAGTCAGCACTGTCCTGACTCAGGTTATTGTAGATCCTTATGATGAAGCATTCTATACACCGACGAAGGTCCTCGGACGTTATATGACAGCCGAGGAGGCAAATGAGGAACGGAAAAAAGGAAATTATGTGGTGGAGGAGCCCGGAAAGGGATTCCGGCGTGTCGTATCCGCACCAAATCCGGTCAAGATCGTCGAACTGGACGCAGTCAAAGCACTGCTGGATGCCGATCAGGTCGTTATCGCATGCGGAGGCGGCGGTATTCCTGTACTGGAGCAGGACAACCACTTAAAAGGTGCAAGTGCAGTAATCGAAAAAGACTTAACAGCAGGAAAGCTTGCCGAGGGTGTCAATGCGGATGAACTCATCATCCTGACAAGTGTTGAACAGGTATACATCAACCTTGGGCAGCCGAATGAAGAGAAGCTCGGTGAGATCAGCCTCCAACAGGCAAAAACATACATGGAAGAGGGACACTTCGGGATCTACAACATGTATCCAAAATTCCGGGCTGCCGTTGAATTCATCGAAAAAGCAGATGGGCGCAGCGCACTGATCACATCTTTCGATAAGATGAAAGAAGGACTGAAGGGGAAGGCCGGAACAGTCATCAAAGGGTGATTTCAAACAGGTTTTTCTTTAGAATAATTATTCTGCAAAACAAAAATACGCGGCTGTCTCATTTTAATTTACGTTTGACAGCCGCGTATTTCTTAATATTCTTCATAATATTCTTCGATCAGACATACATAATGCTGGAATTTGAGCAAAAAACTGACTATATAACACACTTTAAAGAAGGAGGAGAATTGGACAAATGTATGAGCAAGACTATATAATGCGTATGAACAGGGATATTATCCGAACAATTAGTAGATTAGTCTTTAACAAAGATACTGAATTCCCATTAGACATCACGTCACAGACTTTAAAAAACGAAGATAAAAAAATGCTCAATTCCTTACAGGGGCAGGTTAATATCGGAAAAATCAATGAAGTGGAAAAAGAGATATGTCAGAGCGTTGGTAACAACGAAAGCCGGGCTTTAGAAAAAGCACTTTTATTTTATGCCTATCTAAACGAACAGACCGATGAATTTCTATTAGCAAATAGTTTTAAACGTGAAAGAATACAATCAGGTCTACAGTATATCGCATCACAATTAGGGATTTTAGATATCGTCAACTTAAACTATTTTGAATAACAGATATTTACTCAATGATGCTCAATTAAATGGTAAAAAGATACTGCCGCATCTATGATTTTTTAATCATTGATGCGACAGCTCCATCGGATACACCCATTCTTATATGATCATGTCGTTCTCTAAACATGGTGCCTGATTTATTTCTGGTTTGCCGGTTCGACAGCCACTGATTTTCCTTTGATCTTCGCGTTATTCATTGCGTTTAATACATCCCTTGCATACTCTCTCGGCACTTCTACGAAAGTATACTTATCAAACATATCAATTGATCCGATCACTTTTCCCGGAATTCCGCTCTCGCCTGCGAGTGCGCCCACAATATCTCCCGGTTTTGCCTTGTTTTTCTTTCCTATATTGATAAAGAGTCTGACCATTCCTGCTTCTTCAGCACCTGTATCGCCAAAGTCCATTTCTTCCTGGTTTACTTCATTCTGACCAGAACTCATCTTCAGGAACGCCGCTGCCATATCCATTGCTGTATAGTCGGATTCGTTTACCTTATTCTCGATTGCCTGAAGGTATTTTGTCAGGTCTTCCGTTTCTATAACACTGTCTATCTCTGAAAGAATGTTATCCATCTTAGTCGTTGCCACATCGTTCAGTGACGGAACTTTTTGTGCATAGATCTTCGTCTTGCAGTAACGCTGGATCTCTTTCAGCTTATATACTTCTTTTCCGGAAACGAATGAGAAGGAGCGGCCTTCACGTCCGGCTCTTCCGGTTCTTCCGATACGGTGCACATAATACTCGTCGTCCTGTGGAAGGTCATAGTTAAATACTGCTTCCACTTCATCCACATCAATTCCTCTGGCAGCCACATCTGTTGCAACGAGGATGTCAGTTTTCCCGGAACGGAATCCCTGCATAACCCTGTCACGCTGTGCCTGTTTCAAATCACCATGAAGTCCGGCCGCAAAGTAGCCTCTTCCGAGCAGTCCGTTTACAAGAAGGTCTACCTGTCTCTTTGTGTTACAGAATACTACGGACAGCTTTGGTGTATAGATATCCAACAGTCTTGCAAGCACTTCTTCTTTATTTTTCGGTCTTACTTCATAATAATATTGTTCGATATTCGGTACAGTAAGTTCTTTCTTTGTTACTTTTACAAGCTGGGCGTCCTTCTGGAATTTCTTTGTAATATCCAGAATTGCCTGCGGCATTGTTGCTGAGAATAACACTGTCTGACGGTCCTCTGGAACCCCTTCCAGAATCGTCTCGATGTCCTCACGAAATCCCATGTTCAGCATTTCATCCGCTTCATCCAGTACGACTGTATGAACATCTTCCATCTTGATCGTCTTGCGGCGCATGTGGTCCATCACACGTCCCGGTGTTCCAATGATCAGCTGTGTACCACTCTTAAGGGAACGGATCTGTTTTACGATCTCCTGTCCTCCATAGATAGGAAGTACTTTAATCGCATGCATATATTTTGCCAGATTACGGATCTCCTCCGCCACCTGGATAGCGAGTTCTCTGGTCGGGCAGAGTACAACTGCCTGAAGCTTTTTATTCTTAGGATCGATCTTCTCCAGAAGCGGGATGCCGAAAGCTGCTGTCTTTCCGGTTCCTGTCTGTGCCTGACCGATAATATCCTTCCCAGTTCTCATAACAGGAATTGCTTTCGCCTGAATCGGGGAAGCCTCCTCAAAACCCATATTCTTAATTGCTTTCATAATTTCGGGACAAAGTCCCAATTCTTCAAATCTTGTTTCTTCCATAAAACTCCTTTAATAATAAATTTACTCAAAAAAAATACCCTTTACCTGACATCAAGTAAAGGATACTCATTAGTCTCAACTGCTATCATAACAGATTTTGTGCAGGATGTCAATTTTTCCTGTACTCTTTCGGAGTACAGTTCATATGTCTGCGAAATATTTTGCCAAAATAACTCCCGGAACTAAATCCTGTCTTCATAGCAATCTCTACGATACTGTCCCCTGTGAAACGCAGCAGCCCGCATGCCACCTGTACCCGGTATGAATTGAGATAGGCAACCGGTGTGATATGCAGCATTTTCTGAAAACAGCGGAGGCATTCCCGTTCCCCTATGTGGGCGGCACCGGCTATATCCTCCAGTGATATGTTTTCCATATAATGCTCCTGAATGTAGATCAGCATTGTTTTCAGACGGCTTTCACTGTAAAAACAAGGCTCCTGCTCCTTTAGGATGTTCTCTTTCTGGTCTTCAAAAAGCTCCAGCAATAATTCGGAGAGCAGGTTTCTGGATTTTAATTCATAACCAAATGCCTCTTCTTTCTCCCAGCGGGCCAGTCGTTCCAATTTGTCCAGAATACTGTTCTGGAGTGGAGAATCCGGGTCCAGATGCACAAGTGTAACTGCTTCACACTGTAGAAGAGGCGCAAGGTATTTTGTATCAATCAGACTTTTCGCCGGTGCGGCAAACTCCCTCTGGAACATATGTACATCGTAATAAATAGGTACATCCGGGGACGGGGTGAATAACTGATGCAGGACATTTGCATTCACAAATACTCCTTCCCCCTGACGTATAAAAACCCGTTTGTCGAGGGTCACATATTCCAGCACCCCCTCCTTCACTGTTATAAACTCCGGTTCCTGATGCCAGTGCCAGGGAACAAGCAGCGACCGGCCCGCCAAAGGGGTAATCCTGCGGATGACATATGGATATTCCTGTTTCATTTCAAAGATTTCTTCCTCTTTATGTGATGTCATTTTCAACTCTTCCAAAAACATACCTTGTCTCCTTTCCAGAATTGTTTTGTCGGTATTTTACCATTATTCAGTCGGTAAATAAGTATATTTCACATAGTTTGTACGATAATATTATATTAAGAAGTGTAGTACAGGGAACATGGAAAGTCAATGTATTTAAATGGCCGTTAAAATGCACCGGAAGGGAGTAAATAACATGAAATTTGATTGGTTTGAGATATTGAAATATTTAGAGAAACATGCAAAAAATGATGATGAATTTAACAAAAAGCTCCTCACTCTGACGCAGCAGGACGCGGCGGATCTTTGGGTCGAATTGAATCAGAAGACTGTAAACAGGCGGCAGCCGCTAATGTGAAGTTACTATTCACGGTGAGGCCATGCATAGTAACGATGTAAACACATATGTATAAAAAAACACCTTCACGGGATTGTATATATTGTAAAACTTGTTCTGCCATGTTAACATAAAGTATCCCCTACAGGAAGGTGACCCTTATGAAAAAAAATCTGCAGACTGAGTTCAGTACCAGACAGTACATGCTGTCTAAAGATTTCGAAATATATTACTATAACGACCGCAATCTGCCCCCCCATGTGGAAATGCATGCGCATAATTATTATGAATTTTACTTCTTTTTAGAGGGAAATGTGAAGATACAGATCCGTGACCAGCAGTATCCGCTGCAGTACGGGGATCTGATCCTGATCCCGCCGCATGTGTACCACCGCGCGGTTGTTGAAGACATGGAACTTCCATACCGCAGGTTTGTTTTCTGGATCAGTCAGGAATACTGCAACCATCTGCTCGATATTTCTTCTGATTATGTATACCTCCAGCAGTATGTACAGATTCAGAATGATTATATCTTCCATAATGACCGTATCACATTCAATACAATCCAGTCCCGCATCCTGAGACTGATTGAGGAGCAGCGCTCCGATAAGTTTGGACGTGCCCCCCAGATTACGCTCTGTGTGGATGACCTGATCCTCCACCTGAACCGCCTGGTCTATGAACGGAATAATCCGCAGAACCCGCAGGTAATCGAATCCCTCTATCAGAATGTCATACAATATATTGAGGATCATCTAGATGAAACGCTTTCTCTGGATGTACTGGCCAGTGAATTTTATGTCAGTAAATACCATATTGCCCATGTATTTAAGGAGAATATGGGGCTTTCCATCCACCAGTATATTACAAAAAAGCGTCTCACGGCCTGCCGCGAAGCCATTCAGGGCGGCGGCAATATCACCCACACTTATCAGATGTTCGGTTTCGGCGATTATTCCAGTTTCTACCGTGCATTCAAAAAAGAATACGGGATATCCCCAAAAGACTGCCAGGATATGGTTTCACTGGAATACCGGAATGATTAGCCTCTGATTTTCTATGAGAACCGCAATGCCTCTATCGGTTTCTTGCGTGCAGCCTTGTTTGCCGGATAACTGCCGAATACAATGCCAATCGTTGTGGAGAATCCGACTGAAATCCAGATGACCCCCGGCGACAGGCTGAAATGATATTCTGTCATCACCTGATCTGCCACAGCTACGATTCCCCAGGACAGAAGAATCCCGATTGCACAGCCGATCAGACTAATAACCACCGCCTCCACGAGAAACTGAACCATAATATCCTTATATCCTGCCCCGACTGCTTTCCTGATTCCGATTTCCCGGGTACGCTCGGTTACCGATACAAGCATGATGTTCATGATGCCAATGCCCCCAACAATCAGTGAGATTCCTGCAATACCTCCGAGCATCAGCAGCATCGTCCGGTTCGTAGATTCTACCATTTTAACAAACTCGAGTTCATTGTCTACGCGAAATGCCTTTTGATCGTTATGGAAACGTTCAAGCAGCAGACTGGTAATCTTTGATTCGGCGGCCCTCATGTCTGCTTCACTGTCCGCCCAGATCACAAAATTGTTCACGGCTTTTACTTTTTCTGAACTGCGCATTAATGTAGAATAAGGGATGTAAGCCTCCATCGTATTCATATTCCAGCCGTTGTTATCACTTTTTTTCAGCACCCCTGCAATTAAAAACTGTCTGCCTCCTATGATAACATTCCTGCCAACTACCTGGTCGGTGCCAAAAAGCTGCTGCGCCATATAATGATTGATCACGGCGGTGTAAGAGCTGCTATCCACATCTGCTTTTTTCAGGCTTCTGCCAGCCGCCAGTTTCAGATCCTGTATTTTGAAATATCCCGGCGTCGTACCCGTAACTGACACATCTCCGCTCTTCTTATCGCTTTTCGCCGTCACAGATTCTGTTTCTGCCGGTGCGATCTCGGAAATTTCAGGCTCCTTTCCAAACTGCGCCATATCATCCAGCGTCAGCGGCTTTCCTTTATCATTGCTGACCGTCACCGTCAGTTTCGTATTTCCGGCCGCGGACATACTTTCATCAATGGAAGTAACAGCCCCGTTGACCAGAGATACCAGTACGACGAGAGAAGTCACTCCTATAATAATTCCCAGCATCGTGAGAAACGACCTCATTTTACTGGACGAAATTGAACTTAATGCCATCTTAAAAGACTGTATCATGACTCCACCACCTCACTTACCTGTCCGTCCCTGATTCGGATCTTCCGTTCCGCCTCATCGGCAACATTCTCATCATGGGTGATGATGACGATCGTATTCCCCTGCTCATGAAGGTCTTTGAAAATCCCCATGATCTCCCTGCTTGTTTTGGAATCCAGAGCCCCTGTAGGCTCATCCGCCAGAAACAGGGACGGCCTTGCCGCAAGCGCCCTTGCAATCGCAACCCTCTGCTGCTGTCCTCCTGATAATTCTGCAGGCAGGTGTTCCCTGCGTTCATACAGCTTCACCTGCTCCAGAGCCCATTTTACTCTCTCTGCGCGTTCGTGTGACGGAAGCTTTTGGTAGATCAGCGGCAGTTCCACGTTCTGCGCGGCCGTCATCTTGGGAATCAGATTAAAATTCTGGAATACAAACCCGATCTTCCGGTTTCTTACTTTAGCCAGTTCCTTCTCCGAATAATTCGTAATGGACTCCCCGTCAAGCAGGTATTCTCCCTCATCTGAGTTATCCAGACAGCCGATGATATTCATCATCGTAGACTTGCCGCTCCCGGATGGTCCTACTATACTGACAAATTCACCTTTTCTTACACGAAGTGAAGCTTCCCTTAATGCATAGATATCCTCGCCTCCCATATGGTATATTTTTGAAACATGATTCAAACGTATCATATCAGCACCTCCTAGTATAATAATGATGTAGTCAATCAAGACTAC
>NZ_QUGN01000049.1:0-7248 GCF_003479085.1 Clostridium sp. AF19-22AC
AAGTAGTCTTGATTGACTACATCATTATTATACTAGGAGGGAATACAATGTTAGATTATTCAATGCTGTACCCAGAGTCAACGGTATCCAGAAGAGCAGTTTCTATGGATGGAATGTGGAACTTTCAGCTGGATGAGAAAGAGGAGGGAATTGCTTCAGGATGGACGGAAGGTCTTCCCAGCCCGGACAGCATTCCCGTACCGGCCAGTTTTCAGGATTTTTATACAGAAAAGGATATCCGCGAATATGCGGGAGACTTTTGGTATGAAAAGGATATGTTTATCCCGGGAGAATGGGAAGGGAAAAAAGTTTTTGTAAGATTTGGCTGTGCTACCCACAGGGCTGAAGTTTTTGTGAACGGTGTGAAGGTTACAGAACATCTGGGTGGATTTCTTCCATTTTCTGCGGATGTTACGGACGTGGTACGCTACAATGCACAGAACAAACTGGTTGTAAAGGTAAACAATGAACTGTCTGTTACAAATATCCCCTGTGGAACAACCATTACCTTAAGTAATGGGAAGAAAATGGCAAAGCCATATTTTGATTTCTTTAATTATTCAGGACTTCAGAGGAGTGTATATCTGACAGCGGTTCCGCAGGAATACATCTTTGATATTACAACAGATTATGAACTCTGTGGTGAAGATGCAAAGGTATCCTACAGGATAGACACGACAGGAGAACATACCGTTCTGGTTACACTGTGTGATGCAGAAGGAAATGTGGCGGCATCCGCCCAGGGAAAAGAGGGCGTTCTGGATGTAAAGAATGCACATCTTTGGGAAGTGCACAATGCCTATCTTTACAGCATGATGGTGCAGATTACAGACGGTGCGGAGGTGATCGATGAATACAGGCAGGAAATTGGTATCCGCACGGTAGAAGTGAAAGATACCAGCATCCTTCTGAACGGGAAGCCGGTCTACCTCAAAGGGTTCGGTAAGCATGAGGACAGCGACATTATAGGGCGCGGATTTAACATTGGAGTAATGAAGCGTGATTTTGAGCTGATGAAATGGATTGGCGCGAATTCATTCCGAACATCCCATTACCCGTACAGTGAGGAAATCTATCAGATGGCAGACAGGGAAGGATTCCTGATTATCGACGAGGTTCCGGCGGTCGGATTGTTTGAAAGCCTGATGAATTTTATGGAAGCGAGCACGGGAAAGCAGACGGCATTCTTTGAGAAAGAGACAACGCCTGAACTTCTCAAGAGTCATTTACATGCGTTAGAAGAGATGATCGCAAGAGACAAGAATCATCCAAGCGTTATAGCATGGAGCCTTCTGAATGAACCGGAATCGACGAGTGATGCCGCTGTGCCGTATTTCAAAGAAGTCTTCGACAAGGCTCACGAACTGGATGTACAGAAGCGTCCGCGCACATTCGCACTGGTCATGAATGCAGTGCCCGGAACATGTAAATGCCACCAGTTCAGCGATATCATGGCACTCAACAGATACTATGGATGGTATGTAAAGGGCGGCCACGAGATGATGGATGCAAGAGAAATGCTGATCAAAGAACTGGAAGGCTGGAAAGCCATGAATGTGAACAAACCATTCATCTTCACGGAATATGGTGCAGATACACTTGCTTCTGAGCACAAGCTTCCATCCGTTATGTGGAGTCAGGAATATCAGGAAGAATATCTGAAAATGACCCATGATGTATTCGATTCCTTTGATTTCGTAAAAGGAGAACAGGTTTGGAATTTTGCCGACTTCCAGACGACAGAGGGAATCATGCGCGTCAATGGTAATAAGAAAGGGATCTTTACGAGACAGAGACAGCCGAAGGATGTAGCCTATAAACTGAAACAGCGCTGGGAAAGTCTCCCGGTAGATTTTAAGGGATAGTAGAGGAGGAAAATTATGAAAAACAATAGTAATGTACGCCCATTTGGGATAAAAGATAAGATCGGATATATGTTCGGTGACTTTGGTAACGACTTTACATTCATCTTTGCAAGTTCATTTTTGATGGTATTCTATACAAAGGTGCTGGGAATCAGCGCAAGTATGGTTGGTGTGTTATTCCTTGTCGCACGGTGTGTCGATGCGTTCACTGACGTTACAATGGGACGTATCGTAGATAAAATGAAACCAGCAAAAGACGGAAGATTCCGTCCGTGGATCCGCAGAATGTGCGGACCGGTTGCAATCGCAAGTTTCCTGATGTACCAGTCAGGACTGGCAGGCGCATCTATGACAGTCAAGATTATTTACATGTTTGTAACATACATCCTGTGGGGAAGCATTTTTTATACCTCTATTAATATCCCTTACGGCTCAATGGCTTCTGTTATCAGTTCAGATGCTGACCACAGATCATCACTTTCCACATTCAGAAGTGTGGGAGCAACTCTCGCAGGCCTTGTAATCGGTGTCGGCGCTCCTCTGCTCGTATATACGACAGATGCTGCCGGAAACCAGATCGTGGAAGGCGGAAGATTTACAATGATCGCAGGTGTATTTTCCATTCTTGCAGTTGTATGTTACCTTCTTTGCTACTTCCTGACTACAGAGCGTGTTCAGATTGAACCTGACCCGAATGCTGAGAAAGTAAGTTTCCTCCAGACAGTAAAAACTCTCGTTACAAACCGTGCACTTTTAGGAATTATAGCAGCGGCAATCTTACTGCTTCTGGCTTCCCTTATGACACAGTCTGTTAACCAGTATGTATTTGTTGATTACTTTAAAAACAAGAATGCGTTATCTGTTATGAGTATGTGCGGAATCGTGCCAACACTGCTGCTTGCGCCATTTGCAGTGCCAATCACTAGGAAATTTGGTAAAAAAGAAGTTGGTGCAACTGGATGTATCATCGGCGGACTGGCATGTCTTGCTTTATTCTTCATCCATACAGATTCTGCAGTAGTTTACATTGCAATCAACGTAATCGGATATTTTGGATTTGGTATCTTCAACCTGATTATTTGGGCATTCATCACAGACGTTATTGATGATCAGGAAGTAAAGACATATAAGAGGGAAGACGGTACAATTTATGCAGTATACAGCTTTGCCAGAAAAATCGGGCAGGCTCTTGCAGGCGGACTCGGTGGTTTCGCACTGGGCATGGTAGGTTATGATTCAAGTGTACAGGTGCAGACACAGGCAGTTGCAAATGGAATCTACAATATAGCAACGCTGATCCCTGGCATACTCTATATCGGAGTGGGACTCTGCCTGATCTTCCTCTATCCTCTGAATAAGAAGAGAGTAGAAGCGAATGTTGCAGCATTGAAGGCAAGAAGAGAAGCATAAATCTGCCACTTATACTAAAAATATAAAAATGTTATAATCGCAGCAAGAAACGGTATATTTTCCGGTGGGAAAGTATATCGTTTTTTCTGTGTGGAAACATAAAATAGTGTTCTTTTTCAGGTACTGTGTTAAGATAGTAAAAAAGATACGGGAGGGCGTAGACATGCGTGTTCTGATTATAGAAGATGAGGCCGGACTTGCCGATGTCCTGAAAGCCGAGTTTGAAGATGCAAATTTTGATGCAGATACGGCGGATAACGGCATGGACGGCTATTATATGGGGATGTCGGATATTTATGATGTCATTATTCTGGACGGTATGCTTCCGGAAATGGACGGTTATGATATTCTGTCAAAATGGAGGTCACAAGGTGTGAGCACCCCCGTCCTCATGCTGACGGCAAGATCTGAACTCGGGGATAAGCTGAAAGGGCTGGATCTGGGAGCGGATGATTACTTAACGAAACCATTTGAGATGGAAGAGCTCTTTGCACGTGTAAGGGTAATCACGAGAAGGCAGGGGAAAGTAGAGACGAAAGAGATCGGTTTCGGGGACATTTCACTGGATATCCGCACCTGTATCCTTTGTAACCGGCAGACGGGCGTGGAGGTACAGCTTGGGAAAAAAGAGTATCAGATTCTGGAATTTATGATTAAAAATAAACGCCAGATTGTAACGAGGGAACAGATTGCAGAAAAGCTGTGGGGGTATGATTCCGAGGCTGAGTATAATAATGTGGAAGTATATATTTCGTTTACAAGAAGGAAGCTGAAGTTTATTGCGTCTAACGTAAGAATTAAGTCCATAAGAGGGATCGGATACAGATTGGAGATGGCGGATGATTAAAAAACTGCAAAAACGAATTGCATTTACACTGGCCGGAATCCTAATGCTGATCATGCTGGGATTACAGTTGTTTTTTTATATCAGTAATTACTATTATTATGCGGAATACCAGAAGCAGCTTATGGAGCAGATCGCCGACGGATATATCAATGTGGATGCGGGAGGAAACAGAAGTGAGAGTATAGAGGGGACCCGCGAGGATTATATGGCAGATGACTGGTACCTGCCGATATGGGTATTTCAGGCGGGTGAGGACGGCGGTCTTACAGTAACCCAGAAAAGCTCAGGGGTTATGCAGGACGATGAGAAAGTGCTCGGGACGGCACAAAAGATATTGAATCTGGATAAGAGCGAGGGGATCTATAAAAGGAACTGGTATCTGCATAAAGACAATGTTCTGGTGATGATGAATGATGCAGATACTATCATATATTATGAACAGCAGGCAGCAATCATCTTAATCAGCGGTGTAGTGGGATTTGCAGTGATCATAATCTGTTCCCTGCTCATAGCAAGATGGCTTGTAAAGCCAGCGGCAAGGGCATTCGAACAGCAAAAACAGTTTATATCTGATGCAAGCCATGAACTAAAAACACCGCTTGCTGTAATTGGTGCTAACGCACAGCGTCTGAAAGGCGAGATTGGCGGGAATAAATGGCTTGATTATATTCTTGAGGAAAATGTAAGGATGGGAAAACTTCTGAAAGAATTGCTGACACTTGCTAAAGTAGAGAACACGTCTTTACCGGAGACAAAGGAGAAAGTAAATCTGAGCAGAATTGTGACAGGGGCCCTTCTACCATTTGAAAGCATCGCTTTTGAAAAAGAAATTGAATTCTGGATTGATATACAGGAGGATGTTTTCATTAAGGGTGAAGAAGAACATTTAAAACAGGCCGTGATTATTCTTTTGGATAATGCGTTTGCACATGTCAGTGAACATGGGGAGATCAGGGCAAAACTGGGTAAAAAAGGGAAATGGGCCTCCGTATCTATATCCAATACCGGGCTGGAGATTCCGAAAGAAGAACAGAAAAAAATATTCCAGAGATTCTACCGGATCGACAAAGGAAGAAACCGGGCAGAAAACAGATATGGGCTGGGACTGCCGATTGCATCAGGAATCGCCGGACGGCATAAGGGCAGAATTGAAGTATTCAGTGAAAATGGGCAGACTGTATTTACAATATTTCTGCCTGTTTACAGATAATATCTGTCCGTGTGCCGGGAAAGAATAAAAAAATTAAATGATGTTTCAATATTTCTTCAATAAAACTGTTATATCATAAGCCAGACAAATGAAATAACATGAAGATAAAGGAGTTGAAGGATATGGGCATCAAAAATTTCAATATAAAAAAGAATAAGAAATGGATGGCCGGCGGATGCGTGGCCGGAATTCTGGTTCTGGCCGTGACCGGCTGGACCGTGTTTGCAGGAGGAAAGTCAAATGATGGATCGGTGGACATCGTACCGTCAGAGGCACGGAAGATGGATCTCAGTAAGAGCATACAGGGTACGGGCGTTCTGGAGCCTGAAAACAGCGCTGATGTGAAGGTCCCGACGGGAATCCGTATTACAGAAATCAAGGTAAAGGTCGGAGATGAAGTAAAGGCGGGGGATGTGCTGGCACTTACGGATGGCGGTACGGTAACTGCCAGTCTTCTTGAGGCAAAAGAAAAACTGGCAGAGACAGATAAGAAACTCAGGCAGACAAATAATAAAACATCGGCATATTATAATCTGGCAAATGACAAAAAGAATCTGGAAGAGAAAATCAATATCCTGAACCAGATATCACAGTCAAACAGTATCACGGCGGCTGCAAATGGCACGGTTACAGCTGTGAACGGCGCGGCCGGTGAGGTGAATAAGTCTTCTTCCCAGAACGGGGGATCAGGCAGTACTCCGGGACAGCAGAATCCTTCCTCAGGAAACAGTTCAGGTACACCCCAGAACCAGAGTGCAGGGGGGAACCTGTCGGATATATCACTGGTTAACCTGACTGAGGCGGGTGAAAGTGAAAACAAAGAACCTGTAACGATGCCGTTTCCGGATTTGAAACTGAAAGCACCAGTAACAGGGGAACCGCAGCTCAGGGAAATCGAGGAGACAGATGGCTATACGGGGAAAATCGAGTGGAACCATGTGGCAGACAAATTTGAGGAAAAGACAGTATATGCAGCCAGAATTACATTGACTGCAAAGCCCGGTTTTGTCTTTGAAAAGGGTGCTGAACCAAAAATCGAGGGAGCAGCTATCTCTGATGTAGAATATGCCGGAGACGATGCTGTTCATGCAATTGCCTTTACAGCAGTCTTCCCGGCAACAGAAGCAAATGGACCGGCAGAAGAACCTTCAGACCCGTCAGCGGGGGATAAGAACGAAGATGATCCGGGTGAACAGCAGAAACCTTCCGATGAAGGCGATAAGAATACACCGCAGGAAGCTGGAGAAGCAGAGGATGGGTTTTCGGGCGGCGGATTCTCAGCGGGGGCTTCTTTTGGAGGCGGAAGTGCCGGGGGCTCAGGTTCCGGGGATGAAAAAAGTGTGAATACAGAACTGGCAGATGTGTTTACAATTTCCTCAGGAGATAAAATGAAGGTAAGTATCCAGATCGATGAGATGGATATTCTTTCCGTATCAATGGGGCAGAAAGCAGTCATTACTTTAAACGCACTTCCTGGTGAAGTATTTGAAGGTAAAATCACCCATATTAACAAAGTCGGAACTGCAAACAGTGGTGTAACAAAGTACAAAGCAGAAATTACGGCGGCTAAGAATGATAAAATGCTTTCCGGAATGAATGTGGCAGCTTCGGTTGTCGTGGAGGAGAAAAAAAAAGTGACTGCGGTGCCTGCATCCGCAGTGTTTGAGGAAGGCGGAAAGTCTTATGTTTATACCGGGACTGATAAAAAGACAGGAGAACTGACCGGAAAAAAAGAAGTGACAACAGGTATGACAGACGGAGTCTATATAGAAATCATAAAAGGCATCAAAGAAGGTACGGCTGTTTATTTCGAGGCGATGGCTGACAGCAGTCCGGGGAATGTGGATGTTCCGGCCGGCGTTATGTCAGATATGTAGTCCAGCTAATAAATGTCAATAGTTAAATGAAAAAATTGC